>CAIKWV010000410.1 GCA_903831165.1 uncultured cyanobacterium | reverse complement strand
TGGATGACGTGATCTTCACCGGCCGCACGGTGCGGGCGGCCCTGGAAGCCCTGCAGGCCTGGGGGCGGCCCCGTCGGGTGCTGTTGCTGGCGATGGTGGATCGGGGCCATCGGGAGCTGCCGATTCAGCCCGATTTCTGCGGCCGGGTGGTGCCGACCGCCCGCCAGGAGACGATCGAACTCTGCCTGCAGGCGATCGATGGCGAGGAGGGTGTCTATCTGTTGCGCGCCTGAGCCCCGTCCGGGATTCAGAGCGCCGTCAGCTCCTCAGGGCGGAAGTGGGCCCGGTATTTGCCGAAGGCGACCACGATCGGCAGGGTCGGGCTGATCGGCCTGCCCTTCCAGTCGTGCAGCACCTGGTGCACCACCCCTTGCTGGCCTTCGAGATCGAAGGCTTCACCGCGATGTTCCGGGTGGGTGAACACGACCACACTCTGACCGACCTTGACCTGATCGCCTGGCTCCATGGGCACCGGAACTGTTGTAGTCGCCAATCCTGTCATGGGCGCGGCACTCCTGGGTCCTGGCTCGCCCGGGGTCCCCAGCTGCCGCTGGCAGGTCCATCGCCGTGCAGCAGGCACGCTCAGGCTGCCGCCCTGGTTGGGGTCGCGCTGGGGGCATGCGCTGAGATCCCCTGATGGAAGCTGGGGAGGTGTTGGTGGCCGATGACATCCAAATCCGGCATCGAACGGCGATGGCCGTGACGGGATCGCGACGGACTGCATCACCCAGCCCTATCGCTTGGCCAGCGATTTCGAATGGCGGACGGGACTGCAGCGTCGCTCAATCGGGATTCCATGTGCGCTCCTGTCTGGCCAGGGACGAACGTGGGTTGTCGCTCGCTACCGAGAACTCGCCATCAACGACGAGCGAAATTTCGCCGGCAGCGCGTTGAACAGCGTTCCTCCCACACCAATCGAAGCTCTTTCAAGGCGTGAGGCGATGGAATCCGCATTCAGCCAGCCAGCAGTGCATGGTTCTCGACTTGCTGGGTCGATCAGATCTGCCGCACAGCCATCGATCGCAACTGTCCGCAGTACCTGAGCTGGGCGCCAGCCGAGATCCGTCTGAGACCTTGTTGGATTGGGGCCCGGGCCAACGGTACGGACGGATTTTTTGCCCCGAACCTTCGACCTGCGGCCGGTTCCTAGCGCTGGCAGGTTGTTTCCGGTCCGGCCTCGACCACCCGTCCCCCGAGCTGTTTGCAGCCGGTCTCGAAGGCTTTCCATTCATTCATGCCGGCGGCGATGTGTTGCTGCACAAGCCGGTCCAGCTTCTGGGCGTCCACGCCGTGGGGCAGATCGCCATGGCTTTCGTGCTCGCGCTCCGCTCCCTTGAGGGTGCTCATGCCCAGCTCCAGCCGCTGGCGCACAGCAGTACTGCGCTTGCGCCACCAGGGGTGGTCGATGCGGTTGAGGGCATCGAGGGCCTCCCACCAGCGGGCCTGGGCGGTGAGCTGCTCGGCGCGCTCGAGCTGCAGCCGGTTGCGATTCCAGCTTTCGGTGAATTCATCGCCCAGGGTGTTGCCATCGCCCCGGGGGGCCTCGCCCAGGGGTGCCAGGACCGCCAGGGCGCCGTTGAGATCGCCGGCCTCGAAGCGCGTCAGCGCCTGTTTGCGCAGCGTCTCCTGCCAGAGGTTGAGGCGGCGGCGGTCGTCGTTCCCGGAGGCGGCTGAATGGACCAACTGGCGCTGCAGGGCCAGGGCCTGGGTCCATTGCCCGGCCTGCCAGAGCTGCTCGGCCCGCTGGCGCTGACAGCGAGCCTGTTGCTGGGGTGTCCCCCCGGGCAGCCAGCTCAGGGCCGCCAATTGCTCCCCGAAACGCAGGCAGTCCTCCAGCTGGCCGCTGGTTGCGGCCCGTTCAATCCGGCTCGGCAGCTGCCGTTCCCACCAGTAGACGAGTCCGACACCGATGGCCACCGAACCCAGGGTGATGGCCAGCCAGAAACGGGGAAGCCTGTGCTGGCGGAGGGCCAAGGGGGGAAGCTGCAGAGCGTTGCATCCCGTTGTATGCAGCCTGGGTCCCCGGCGCTCCTGCCGGCGGACGCTCAGCGCACCGGTCCCAGGGGTACGGGGCCATGCCGTTGCCCGTCCAGCAGATCCTCGGCTTCCAGCATCAGCATCCCTTCCCCATTGATGGCGAAGCGCAAACGCAGCCGATCGACACCGCTCTGGGCCGGGCTGGCCAGGGGCAGGGCCGGCGGCGCCTGGGGCCAGGGCTCGACCCGGGCGTTGCCGGCGGGGCGTCGTCGCAGCAGGGGCAGGCCCGCCTCGAAGATCACCTCACCCCGCTCCTCCGGCAGCGGTTCCCCCAGCACCAGCTCCAGTTGGCGTTGGTCGTCCTGGCTGCAGGCCAGCACCAGCTCCAGGGGCGCCTCGGTGGGCCAGCTCTGGCCTGCCACGAACAGGGGATGCCAGTGATGGCTGCCGTTGCGCCGATCCCAGCAGCGCAGGGAAACCCCCCGGGCCAGCACATCCCGGACCCGCACGCCGGGGGTGAGGGCCAGGGCGCCGAGGGCGACGGCCTCCACCGGCCGCTCACCCCGCAGGGGCACGCCGTCGCAGCGCTCCTGCAGCCAGCGCCGGATCAGGGGCATGCGGCTGCTGCCCCCCACCGGCAGCACGGCGTCGATGCCCGTCAGGGCCAGGCCCTCACGGCGGGCGCCGGCCAGCACGGTCTCCAGCAGCCCATCGAGCTGCTCCAGCAGTCCGTGGCTGATCAGCAGGGCCTCCAGCTGGCGTCGGTTCAGCCGTAGCTCCCGGGCGCTTCGATCGCTGGCTGACCAGAGCTGCAGAGCCTCGTCGCGCTCGTCGGCGGTGGCGCTCAGATCCCATTTCAGGCGTTCGGCCGCCTGCAGCAGCGTGCCGGCGGGGGGCTGGTCCGGCACCAGGTGGGCGGCGATCCAGCGGTCGATGTCGCGGCCGCCGAGGGACAGGCCGGCCTTGGCGATCACCCGGGCCGTCCGCAGGGCCTGGCCGCTGCGTTCCAGGTCCCGGCCAGCGAAGCGCAACAGCTGGGCGATCGGGGCGGCCCGGCCTTCGCCCCCCTCCAGGGCCACCAGGGAGAGGTCGATGGTGCCACCGCCCAGATCGACCACCAGCACCCGACTGCCCGCCGGCAGGCCGGCGCCGATGGCGGCGGCGGTGGGTTCATCCACCAGGGCCACGTCCGCCACCGGCAGCTCGCGGCTCACCTGCTGCAACCAGGCCCGGTAGCCGCGGTAGGTCTCGATCGGTGCGGTCAGCACCAGGCGCTCGGGTTGAAGGGTCTCGGGCAGGGCCTGCCAGAGGCGCCGCAGCAGCAGGGCTCCGGCCGCCTCAGGATTGAGCCAGCCCGGGGCTGGTCCTTCTCGGGCGGGGGGTGCCGCCGCGGCGGCCGGGTCGGCTCCGATCAGGCGCTTGAAATCGCGGCACAGCGCCGGCTCCTGGCGTTCGGCCAGGCCGGCTTCCAGCACCTGGCGGCCGATCAGGGGCCGTTGATCCCCCGGGGCGCTGAGCCACAGCAGGCTGGGCACCACGCAGGGGTCGACGACGCTGTACGGGGGCAGATCCAGCAGGCCGGCCGGTTCCCCGTCGGGCTGCCAGGCCACCACGGTGGTGCTGCTGCCCAGATCGATGGCGAGGGTGCCGGGCATGGGCCTCAAGCGGTCCTGCCCGTTCTAGGGAGGCCGCTGACCTAAGGTGAGGGGTCGCGGTCCTAAGGAACTCCTGAGCAGCATGCAGAGCAGCGCCGATCTCAATCCCAAGGAACTTGCCCAGCGCGCCGAGAGCCTGATCCGCCATTCCAGCAATCGCTATCTCACCACCGTGCGGATTGCTTACCGGGCCAAGCAGCGGCGCTTCGATGATTTCGATGGCCTCCTCGACGATTCGATGATCAAGCCGGTGCAGCGGGCGATCATCGAGCTCAGCGACGAGCAGGATCAGCCCGACCTGCTGCCCGGCTGATTGCCCGTTTGTTGTGGAGGTCTGTCAGGGGGAGGGTTGGCGGCTGGTGATCGATCCGGCCCGCGATCCTTACATCGCCCTGGTCGGCGGTTCCGACTGGGCTGTTGAGCTCACGCGGCAGGAGCTTGAAACCCTGTGGCGGGCCAGCCGCCGCCTGCGCTTGCAGCACGCTGCGCTGACCGATCAGCTGATGGCTGAGGAGAGCCTGGAGCTGGATCTGGAGTTGCCGCTGCAGACGTCTTCTGTGCCCGCAGCCAGTCTCTGGATGGCGCTGGAGGGAGATCGCCAGCAGTGGATTCTGCGTTTCGTCCTGAATCCCGGTGCTGGTGCGAGGGCCGTCGAGGGTGGCTGGAGCGTTGGCGCCAGTGCTCCTTTCGCCGCCGCTCTCGAGGCGCTGGAGGTGCGGCTGGGGCTGGTGGATTGACGTTCAGGTCGCCGTCGGATGCTGAGGTGAATCAACACTGGAGCCGCCACGGCGCATCGGCACTGGCGCAGTGTGCGCTCCACAATCGGTGGCGAAGCGAGCCCTCGTCGGGCAACGCCGATTGTGGCGATGGGCCCCTCGGAGCGAAGCCGCCGCGGCTTCTGAGGATGGGTAGGTCCGGCCCCAGCTCAGCCCAGATCCCTCAGCGCCCGCCAGGCCTCCAGGGCCGAGCCGTAGCGGTCCTCGGGGCGCACCTGCAGCAGGGTCGCGATGAAGCGGCCCAGGGGCTGGCGCAGCTGGGAGGCCTGATGGCTGGGCAGCCCCTGCAGCACCTGTTGCTCCACGGCGGCCAGGGGCAGGGCGTTCGTCAGGGGCAACGAGCCCGTCAGGGCGAGCATCAGGGTGAGCCCCAGTCCATAGAGATCACAGCGGGGTGTGGGGCTGCGGGATCCCGGCTGCAGCAGTTCCGGCGGCAGATGGGCCCAGTGGTCCGGCGGGCGGCTGAGCTCCACCCCCTCGCTGAGCAGCACGCTGATGCCGAAGTCGGCGATCTTGAAGCGGGGACTCGCCTGGCCGGGGCCCGGGGCCTGGACCAGAACGTTCTGCGGTGAAACGTCGAGGTGGACGATGCCCCTGGCGTGGATGGCATGCAAGCCCTCCAGCAGTTGCCGGGCCAGCTCCCGCACCGCCAGCACCGCCATGGGGCCGTGGCGGCTGATCCACTCCTCCAGATTGGCGTCGGCGGGCTCGAGCGCCAGACAGAGCCAATGGCCGCAACGGAAGGCCTCATGCAGCCGCAGCACCTGGGGATGGTTCAGCAGGCCGAGCAGCCGCTGCTCCCGTAGCCACTGCACGTCGGGGCTTTCCCCCTGCATCGGCTGCGGCCGGTAGATCTTGAGCACCAGGGGCCGGCCGAATTCGTTGCTGGCCGCATGGATCTGGGCCGATTCCGCCTGGTGAATCAACCGGCCCACTCGGTAGCTGGGCTGCTCACCGCCGCCGAGCAGGCTGCCTTCCTGGGGCCAGATCAACCCATCGGCCGCATCGGCGTCCATGGCGTTGGCCTTCAGGCGGGATCTGCCAGCAGCTTCAGCAGCCGCGCGGCACTGTCGTCGCTCACCGGCAGGATCGAGAGCCGATTGCCGCGGCGCACCACCGGCAGTTCCTCGGCGCTGAACTGTTCGCGCAGTTGATCGAGGCTGAGCATGGCGGCGAAGGTGCGGCCGTAGCGCAGCCGGGCGCAGTCCCAGCGCGGCGCTTCCGGCTTGGAGGCCGGGTCGTGGTACTTGCTGGCGGGATCGAATTGGCTGGGGTCGGTGATGCCGGTTTCGAGCACCTCCATCAGCCCGACGATGCCCGGTGGCTTGGCATTGGAGTGATAGAAGAAGGCCTGATCACCGGGCGCCATGCTGCGCATGAAGTTGCGCGCCTGGTAGTTGCGGATGCCATCCCACAGGGTGGTGCCTTCGGCCTCCAGATGCTGGATGCCGTAGACCTCAGGCTCGCTCTTCATCAACCACCAGGCCATGATTTGTCCGCTTCGGATCAGCCTGGGGAGAGTGTAGGCAGGGCCTTCAGAGCTCCGCTTCCGGCAGCGCAGCCACCAGCTGGCGGAAATGGTCGCCCCGCGCTTCGAAATCGCGGTATTGATCGAAGCTGGCGCAGGCGGGGGACAGCAGCACGCTGCGACAGCCGTGGGTCCGGGCCAGCTCGGCGGCGATCGGCACCGCCTGCTCCAGCCCTTCGACTTCCACGACAGGGCCTCCGTAGCCATGGGCGGCGAGCAGCGAGGCCAATTCCTGGCGGGCGGCGCCGTAGAGCACCACCGCCGCCGCCTGACGCCCCATCTGGTTCAGCCAGCCGCTGGCATCGCCTTGTTTGGATTCACCGCCGGCCAGCACCACCAGGGGGCCTGCCAGCGCCTTGAGCGCTACCTCGGCGGCGTCGTAGTTGGTGGCCTTGCTGTCGTTGAACCAGCTGATCCCAGCCCAATCGCGAAGGCGTTCCAGCCGGTGTGGCACCCCGGGGAAGCAGCGGCAGGCGGCCTCGATCACGGCCGGCTCCAGGCCCGCCTCCAGGGCCACGGCGGTG
>CAIKWV010000409.1 GCA_903831165.1 uncultured cyanobacterium | reverse complement strand
GCGCTGATCACCCGTTTCTGCTCCGGCAGGTCCCGGACATTGGGGTCATCGGGCAACAGGGCTTCAAAGCCGATCTGCACATCTTCAAGCGGCAGGCGGCTGAGAATCGCCACGCCGTTGTAGGCCTTCTGGCCGCTGATGGCGCAGCTGTAGCCGAGCGCCTCGAAGGCGCCGTGGGGGAAGAGTTCATCGCTGACCTTGGTCTCCTGCAGGCAGAGCACCTCCGGTTGCTCCCGGGCCAGCCAGGCCGTCACCTGTTCGAGCCTGGTGCGCACCGAATTGACGTTCCAGCTGGCAATCCGCATCGCTCTGGCGTTGGCTTCCGGCCCGGGTCTCCTAACATTGAACTCTCGATCGTGAGCCTGTAACGGCATGAAGCCCATGGCCCGCAACCCTTTTTGGCCGCTGTCCCGCCGCTCCTCCGCCCTGGGGCGCCTGCCCCTCGGCGGCCTGGGCACGGCTGGCCTGGGGGCCGCTCTGCTGCTGGCAAGCGCCGCCGCCCCCGCCCGGGCCCAGCAGGCTGGCTACGGCCAGACCATGGGCACCACGCCGATGGAGCGCCAGATCTATGACGGCACGGGCAAACCCAGTGGCGGCTCGATTCTCGACTCCACCAATCCAATCGATCTGATGAACAAGCTGCGGCGGGGCACGGCGATGGATGACGCCACGCCCCCCAGCTCGGCGATCGATCAGGCCCTCAAGGACTTTGATGCCCAGTCGGCTCCGGCAGCGGCGCCTGGGGCTTCAGCGGTGTCGTCCCAGGTGAAGGCACCCTGAGGGGCTCCAGGCCCCAGCTGGCGGCCAGTTTGTCCAGAATCGGATCCGGCTTGCCGGGCCCGGAATGACGCTGGCGTGCCGCCTCCAGGGCCGCCTGGGCCGCCTTGGTCTGACCCAGTTGATGGCGTAGCAGCGCCAGGCCCAACCATGGGCGCTGGTCGTCTGGAAACTGGCTGGCCAGTTTGATGTAGGTGGCCTGGGCCTGGCCGTTCTGACCCCGCCGCTGCTGCAGTTCGGCCAGCAGCAGGCCCAGGCCCATCGCCTCGGGCTTGATCTCCGTCTTGCTGGCGCTGTCGTAGGCCTGGCGCACCTGGGCTTCGGCCTCGCTGCCGTGGCCCAGCTCCAGCTTGAGCAGGGTCATCAGCTGCAGGACCTCCACCTGATCGGGCTTGCGGCTCAGGATCATGCGCAGCTCCCGCTCGGCGCCGCGGCGATCGCCCCGATCGCGCCGCAGTTCCGCCAGCATCAACCGCAAAGACCAGCGCTCCGGCTGGCGATCGGCCAGCGGCTCCAACAGGGCGATCGCCTGGTCCTGACGGTTGAGGGCGATCAGCAACTCCAGCAGGCGCTGTTGCTCGCCGGGGCTGGCCTCCTGGCGATCAAGCCGCAGGCGCAAGCGGCTCGCCTCGGCATTCAATTGTCTGGTGTGGGCATCCAGTCGCCCGGGCCCTTGCTGGTGTTGCCCCAGCCACCAGCCGCCGGCAGCGGCCAGCAGCACCACCAGACCAGCAAGGCTGGACCAGAGACCAAGGCGGCTGCGGTTGGGCGTCGCCATCGGCGAACAGGGCGAAGGAGGGAGGGGAGGGGACCGGGCGGAGACTACCGCCGCCTCTGGCTACATTGGCCCCGCGGCGGCTGCCGCACCTGTCAGACGGCAGGCTCCACCACAGCGACGACATGCGCCAGCACCCCATCTCCCCGGTCACCGAGCCGACGCAGTACCGGGCCATCGGTGTTGTTCGTGGTCTGTATGTTCCGGCCGATCCCGAGCAACTCACCCGCGGCCTGATCCGCACCGCCGACGGCACTGAGATCGAGGCGGTGGTGCTCGGGCGACTGCTGACCCTGATGCGTCGCCATCTCGATCTGGCCGAACCCCACCTGTGGGTGGTGTATCCCCGCACCCGCGAGCAGAACCACTTGCATCTGCAGATGGTGGGGGTCTGGGAGCCCAGCACCCTGTCCCATGACGACCAGGCGGCTGCAGCCGCAACGCCGGAGACCGCTGCCGAAGCAGCCGCCGCTGGAGCCGAAGATTCCGCCCCGGCCGGCGGCGATGCCCTGCCGGAAGGCGATGACTACTTCTCGGTGCGCGGCGAACTGATCTACACCCGTCCCGAAAGCGGCGATCTGGTGATCAAGGTGCGCCAGCAACCCCGCGCCGACGGCTCCAGGCCGGTGCCGTTCAAGCTGCAGCTCAAGGGCGAGATCCCCCTGGAGCACCTGCGCCATTTCGTCTCTCTGGACCTACGGCGCCAGGGTCAGCTACTGACGCTGGAGGCTCTGGAGGTGCTGGAGCCGGTGGCCCAGCGCGGCAATCGCGGCGGCAAGGGCCGCCGGGGCGGTTCGGAACGGGGTGGTGCCGGCAGTGGCGAACGGGGTGGCGAGCGCGGCAGCGGACCCGCCCGGCCCCGCCCACCGGAGTCCGGCCCCTCGCGGCCCGCGGCCCACGGCAAGGCGATCAGCCGGCCCGGTCGCTGAGATGGCCCCAGCCTCCGCCGGCCTGGCGGTGCTGATCGTTGCCCTGCTGGCCGTGATCGGACCGCCCCTGGGGATCTCGCCCTGGATCATCACCGTGCTGGCGGCGCTACTGCTGGGTTCGCTCACCCTGGATGCGGCCCGCTATGGCGGCCGCGGCGGCCATCTGCTGGCCGAGACCCTACCCGGCGGCCAGCGGCGCCTGCGGCGCATCGCCATCCATGAGGCCGGCCATGCCCTGGCGGCAGCCGACGACAACCTGCCCGTGCGCCAGGTGCTGGTGGGCAGCCTCGCCTGCCTGCGGGCTGGCCTCAGCAGCAACGGCAGCACCGAATTCGAGCCCCCCGCCAGCGCCAAGCTGCCGCTGGAGGAGCTGCGTCGCTGGAGCCGGGTGCTGCAGGCCGGCATGGTGGCCGAGCAGCTCTGCTACGACGAGCCCGCCCTCGGGGGCGGCGACGATCGCGCCCTGCTGGGACGGCTCTGGGGCCTGTCCGGCCACGATGTCGACACCGCCCAGCGGGAGCAGCGCCGGGCGCGGCGCGAGGTGGAGCAACGGCTGCGCAGCCAACGCCAGGAGCTGGAAATCCAGGCGGATCGCCTGGTGCAGCTGGCGCCACGCCTGGGGCGTCCCAGCCCCGCCGAGCTGCTGCCGCCGGCATGAGCCTCGCCCTGATCGATTGCCCCACCGGCCTGGCCGGCGACATGCTGCTGGCGGCTCTGCTGGACCTCGGCCTGCCGGAACCCGTGATCCACGCCCCCCTGGAGGCCCTGGGCCTGGCCGGCCTCTACCGCCTGGATCGGGAGGAGCGCCGCAGCGCCGGCCTGCGGGGCCTGGCCCTGCGGGTGGTGGCGCTCGAGCCCCAGCCGCGCCATCGCCTCTGGGGTGAGCTGCGGCAGCAGCTGCAGCAAGCTGCACTAGCCGAACCTTTGCGCCGCCAGGTGCTGGCGGTGTTTTCGCTATTGGCCCAGGCCGAGGCGGCGGTCCATGGCCAGCCAGCCGAGCAGGTCCATTTCCACGAGGTCGGGGCGATCGATGCCCTGGTCGACATCGTGGGGGTGTGTGCCGGCCTCCTGCACTTCGGCATCGACCAGCTGGTCTGCGGCGTGCCGCCAGCGGGCCATGGCCGGGTGCTCACGGCCCATGGCTCCCTGCCCCTGCCGGCGCCGGCGGTGCTGGAGATCGCCCGCTTGCGCGGCATTCCACTGGCCGGCAGCGAGGGCTTCCCGGCCGGCGAACTGACCACCCCCACCGGGCTGGCCCTGATGGCCTGCTGGGCCACACGCTTCGGGCCGGCGCCGACGGCCGTGCCGCACCAGGTGGGGATCGGCCTGGGCAGCCGGGTGCTCGATCGGCCCAATCTGCTGCGGCTGATTTTGGCGGACCCTGTCGATCCGGCCTGCGAGGACCAGGACGGCGAAGCGCAGGAGCTGGTGCTGCAGCAGCAGGCCCAGATCGATGACGCCACCCCGGAAGATCTGGCGTTCCTGGCCCAGGAGCTGCGCCAGGCCGGTGCCCTGGAGGTGTTCAGCCAAGCAATCGTGATGAAGAAAGGACGCCACGGTTTTCTGCTCACCGCCCTGCTCCGGCCCGATCAGGCGACCGCTCTGCGCCAGATCTGGTGGCGCCACAGCCCGACCCTGGGGGTGCGGGAACTGCTGCAGCCCCGCTGGCGCCTGGCCCGCCAACCGCTGGAGCTGGCCACCCCGCTGGGGCCGCTGCGCCTGAAGCAGGCGAGCCTGCCGGGAGGGGGAACGCGCTCCAAACCCGAGCACGACGACCTGGTGGCCCTGGCCCGCCGCCACGATCTGTCGCTGGACCAGGTCCGCCGCGAAGTCGAGCGGGCCCTGCACAACGCAAGACTGCAGGATCCGGTGATGCAGGATCCGGAGACGCCAGAGCCGATCAGCCAGAGTTCGCCTGTTGAACAGCAGCTGCTGCCAGAGCAGGAGATGGACCATCAGGACAGGTGCCAGGAGCGATGAACAACCCCATGGCCCAATGGCGCCGGCAAGGGTCCGATCGGGCAGCGGCCCTGGCTTCCCGCCTGGGACGGCTGAAGTCGCGCCTACCCCAGCTGCCGAACGGCCTGCGCCCACCCCGCCTCCCAGGCGGGCTTCGCCCACCCCGCCTACCGGGCGGGCTTCGCCCACCCCGCCTCCCAGGCGGGCTGCGCCCCTGGATCATCTGCCTGAGCCTGGGGTTTGTGCTGGCGGCCCTGCTCAGCCACGGCCGTCAGCTGCTGCAGCTCAGCCTCGATCTTCAGGGTTGGCTGTGGCTGGTGCTCGGCGTCGGGCTGAATGTGCTCAGCGTCGTGGTGAACGGCTTGGCCTGGGGGGTGATCCTGCGCTGGCGGGGTCTGCGGCCCCGCTGGGTGCCCCTGGTCAGCCTGTACGTGAGCACCAACCTGCGCAAGTTTCTGCCGGGGGGCATCTGGCATCTGGCCGCCCGCGTTCAGGCCCTGCGCGGGCCTGAGGCGCCGCTGGCGGCACCGACGGGCACGGCCATGGCCCTGGTGGTCACCCTGCTGGACCCCCTGCTGGCGGCGGTGGCGGCCCTGGCCCTGGTGCCGCTCGGGGGCTGGCAGAACGGCCTGGCACCGTTGACCCTGCTGCCCTTGCTGCTGCTGCTGCCGCGCTGGCTCAATCCATTGCTGCGGCGTCTGGAGCGCCAGCGGGCCCAGCAGCTGGGCCTGAGCGCGGAGCTGGACCAGGAGACCACTGCTTCTGCCAGCACGGCTGGCACTGAGGCTGGTCACGTGGCTGACGATCGACTGCGCTCCTACCCCTGGCAGCCCCTGTTGGCGGAGCTGGCCTTCGTGCTGCTGCG
>CAIKWV010000408.1 GCA_903831165.1 uncultured cyanobacterium | reverse complement strand
GGCGGCAGACAGAACCGTTCGATGCGAGTCGCCATCAAAGGCAACATGCGCAGCGAAAACGAAACATGGGCTGGTCAATTGTTTCAAACTGATGGACAAGCCCCTACGCCCCCGTCGATGGTTAGTCTGAAGCAGCGCCAACGATGCTCCTGTCGGCTGGCCAAGGGAGACCAAGCGTCGCTGATGCGGCGCTTTTTAGTGCCCGGATTCTGTCCTTTCAGGCCATTCGATCGTCGCTCGCTGCCGGCGCAGCCGTTTCGGCGCAAGCAAGCCTGGTTTCAATCTCCCGCCGCAGCTCAATATCGACCTCGGCACAGGCTGCCTGCTGGTCCAAGCCAGGCGGCTCGGGCCACAGCAGGATCAGGAGGGTTGCTGATAGAGCTGCTCCAGCCGCTCCCGGGTGAGGTCGACGTAAAGCACACTTTCGCCTTGCCTTGGGGCCTCGGGATGGCGCTTGCTGCCGGCGATGGGACGACGGTCTGAACCGGTGAAGCCCTGGCGCATCAGGGCAAAGGCCCCACAGAGAATCACCGCGAAGCTGATCGTATAGAGAAGCGAAAACAGCACGCGGGACCTAAAAAGTTGTCCAACGAGCCTAGTGTGAAGAACTGTTAACCGTGGCTTGCGCCTGGGCGACATTGTTTCGGCCCAGGGCTTTGGCCTGGTACAAGGCCTGATCCAGGCGCTGGAGCAGGTGCTCGCGATCTTCCCCTTCCAGGAGCTGGGCGATGCCGATGCTGGCGCTCACCGTCCGCAGGGGGCCGATCGGCTGGCAGGCAATCTGGTGCCTGAGTTTTTCGGCCACGGTTTGGCCCTTGGTTTCCGGGCAGTGCGGCATCAGCACCATGAACTCCTCGCCGCCCCAGCGGGCCAGGCAGTCGGTTCGGCGCAGCTGCCGTCGGATGCGCTGGCAGATTTCGACCAGAACCGTGTCGCCGACCTGATGACCATGGTTGTCGTTAATCGCTTTGAAGTGGTCAAGGTCAAACATCAACAGCGTCAACTCACTGCCATAACGGCGGCTGCGGGCAATCTCTTCGTCGAGCCTCGCTTCGAAGGTGCGGCGATTCAGCGTGCCTGTCAATGAATCAGTGGTGGCCAGTTTCTGCAGTTTTGTATTGGCTGCACTGAGGGCCTCGTTGGACTCCAGCAAGGCGAGCCTGACCGCCTGGGCCTGGTCGTGGGCCTGCTTCAGTTCCAACTCATGAATTTTGTGTTCCTGAATGTTGCGACTCATGCCCAGTAGTTGCACGAATTGTCCCCGTTCATCGAGCAGGGGAATCGCCAGCACCTCGCACCAGGTGGTACTGCCATCTTTGCAGTAATACTCCAGCTCTGCTTGGAATTTTTCTGGCGTTTGACCCGCGGCCACCGCTGCCTGCAGTCTCTGAATGTAGTTCCGGGACAGGGCCGCCGATTCGGGTGTCTCGGTCTGTTCAAGGGGCTGGAGCAGCGCTTCAGCGGCCGTGAAGCCCCGCAGTTTTTCCACCGCCGGACTGATGAAGCTGATGCCGCCGTCCAGCTCCATCGTCCAGATCACATCGAGGGCGTTCTCCGCCAGCAGGCGATGGCGTTCTTCGCTGCGGCGCAGGGCCTTCTCAGCGGCCACCTCCTGATCGATCACGCGGAAGCTGGCCACAATTCCGCAGATCTGTCCCTGTTCATCGCGATAGGGACTGGCATGGGTCTCGATCCAGTGCGCCTGCCCATCCTTGGCCAGGATCTGCTCACGGGCAACGATGGCCTGCCCGCGCCGAATGCGTTCCTGATTGCGCCCATAGTGCGCAGCCTGACCCTGATGGCAGAGGAAGTCGGTGCCCAGTCGCCCGGTCCAGTCTTCGGGTTGCCAGCCCAGGGCGCTGCTCAGACTCGGTGAAACCCAGCTGACCAGACCATCCTCGGCCAGCAGCAGCACCACATCGCTGGAGTTTTCGGCCAGCAGCCTGAAGTGCTGCTCCGATTCGCGCAAGGCCTGTTCGGCACGCTTGAGAGCCGTGATGTCCGTGGAATAGCCAATCAGGCAGTCGTCCTGTCCCTGGCTGGTCAACAACATCTTTTCGGATAGAAAGATGCGCTTCTCGCCGGTCGCCGTAATGATCTCCATTTCGCGGCGGATCGGTTTGTCGCAGCGGAAGACATCCTGATCGAAAGCGATGATGGCGCTGGCGACCTCGGCAGGCAGCAGTTCTGTGTCTGTCTTGCCGAGAATCTCCCGGGCCGGGAGGCCCATGATCTCTTCGACACCACGATTGGCGTAGAGATACTGACCGTCCCGATTTTTCATGTAGATGTGGGCGTCGATGTGGCCAAGAATTCTGCTGAGAAGTGTCTGATTCTCCAGAATCTTCAGGGAGGCCTCTTTCTGCTCTGTGATGTCGACGACCTGGGCGATGAACAGGCGTAGCGAGTCGTCCTCTTCATTGCGGATCGAGGATATGGAGATGTCGCCCCAGATGGTTTCACCGTTGGCCTTGATCAGGCGCTTGACTTGGCGATAGGAGGAGATCAGCTTGGTTCTGATGTCATCAAGCCGGCCAAAGTCTGCGTTGCGATCGTCGGGGTGCGTGATGCTTGTCCAGCTGCTGCCCAGCAGGGTGCTCTCATCGCAGTCGAGCAGTTTGCAGAGTGCTGGATTGGCCTGGACAAAGTGTTCGCCATCGGCCGAGATCAGCCCCATGCCGATCGCTGCATGCTCTTCCGCCTTGCGCAGCAGATCATCGGCTTCCAGCCGTGCCCGGCGCGTCCTCGCCAGGATGGCCCGGGTGGAGACCTCGTTCTGGATGTCGCGCCAGCGACCCACCATGCCGAAGGGAAGCCCGGCGGCGTCAGGGAGCTGGCGGATGCTGATCGCGAACCAGGTGTGATCCCCGTTCTTGCTGCGCACTTTCGCTTCAAAGCCCTGATGGCCATCGGCAGGCAGGCCATTCAGGGCCAGGCGCAGGCGCTGCCGGTGATCGGGATGAAGCAGAGGCCCCAGATCCTGGCCGATCAGCTCCTGGGGCAGCCAGCCCGTCAGGGCGGTCAGGGAGCTGGAGAACCAGGTGGGCAAACCGCTGGGATCAGCCTGGAACACGACGTCGTCAACATGCTCCGCAATCAACCGGTAGCGGGCTTCGGATTCCGCCAGGGATCGGTTGGCAGCCTCCTGCTGCTGGCGATGCTCAACCTGCTCCTGGATGTCACGCATCCAGCCGATGGCTTCGGGGTCATCCGCTTGCCGCTTCCGTGGGGCCAGGGCGATGTGGGTCCAGCGCCAGTGCCCATCCCGGTGCTTGAGGCGAGCCTCGGCTTCGGCCCGTTGGCCGGTGGTCGCCGCATGCAACAGGGACCGCAGCGGCGGTAGATCGCTGGGGTGGGCGAGTTCATCCAGGGACTGCCTGTGCAGTTCCTCGGGATGCCAGCCCAGCAAGGTCTCAATGGAGCTGGAGATCCAATCCAGGCGGCCGCCGACGACGTGGAACAACACATCGCAGGCACTCTCGATCAGCAACTGGGCCATTGCTTCTGCCCAGGGTTGTGCTGAAAACTGAAGGGAGGGATGTGTTGGCTCCAACAGGCTGAAGTTATGGATTTTGTTGTTTGACTTATTGTGGAGTGTTTTTGTGATCACTGGCGTCATTGAGGTGATGCATATTTGCGCCTTTATGGTTGTCGCTTGTTATGGTCGTGTCCGGGCGAAGATTGCCTGGGTCTGTGCTACTGCGGTGATGGCCCCGGATGGGTGGCTTGGGCGATGCCGCTGACTGGCGCCCGCTAGCAGGAGTTGAGTCTTGTCAGTCCGAGTCCGTTGTTGAAGGTGCTCAGCCTTTGTTGCCCATTCACGAATTGGCTTCCTTCGGTGTGGGGGCTGGCGGTTGCCCCCGCCTGCAGGTGCCTTTTGGCAAGGCTGTTGGCCTAGCTGCCGGTGCATTCGCGGGCTTGAGTTGGCCGCAAGATGGAAGGCTCTGGCGCCTGATTGG
>CAIKWV010000407.1 GCA_903831165.1 uncultured cyanobacterium | reverse complement strand
TGTGGAGGGTTTTTGTGATCACTGGCGTCGTTGAGGTGATGCATATTTGCGCCTTGATGGTTGTCGCTTGTTATAGTCGTGTTCGGGCGAAGATCGCCTGGGTCTGTGCTACTGCGGTGCTGGCCCCGGATGGGTGGCTTGGGCGATGCCGCTTGCTGGCGCCGGCTGGCAGGAGTTGAGTCTTGTCAGTCCGAGTCCGTTGTTGAAGGCGCTCAGCCTTTGTTGCCCATTCACGAATTGGCTTCCTTCGGTGTGGGGGCTGGCGGTTGCCCCTGCCTGCAGGTGCCTTTTGGCAAGGCTGTTGGCGTAGCTGCCGGTGCATTCGCGGGCTTGAGTTGGCCGCAAGATGGAAGGCTCTGGCGCCTGATTGGATGGTGAGATTGAGGGTCAAGTCGCTGAAAAATGCTGAGTCTTCCGGTGCCAGTCGCCGGGGATTGCTGAGGTTCAGAGCGCCAATTTGTGGCCTTTGTTACTGTCTTTTCTTGTTCGTTCTGGCCCGGAATGGGGTTGTCGCTTCGCCGTCCACTCGGCGTCACCGTTAACGTTTCATTTGTGCTGAGCCGCGGCGCGGTCGCCGTTCCGTCAGGCTGGAGAGCATTGAATGTCTCAGGCCGCCATGACCCTTGCAGATCAGATCGGAGGCATGGATGCTTCTCAATTGCTGCAGGACGGGGCGGTTCAGGATCCGGACAGCCGCCGCTGGATCCGGGTCGGCACCTCCAGCAATCCTGATCCGGATCAGATCGTGACCGAGGCCCTGGCCCCGATCCTGGCCATGGGAGCCCCCGCGTTGGCGGTCATCTTCTGCTCTCCGGCCCACGATCTGGCCGCGATTTCGCGTCGGGTCAAGCAGGCCGTGGGCGAGGGCGATGTGATCGGCTGCTCCACGGCCGGAGAGCTGGTGCGCGATCACGCCCTTTCCGGGGGGCTGCTGATCTGGGCCCTGGGCGGGGAGGGTTTTGCGGTCAGCACCGGCTATGGCCTGGGCGACACCGAGAAGGGTTTGCGCGATGCCGCCTTTGAAGCAGCCCAGTGCATTGAGCACCTGGAGCGCAAGCAGCACACGATTCTGTTCCTGCTGGCCGATGGCCTCTGCGGCGACCAGATGGAGGTGGTGCGAGGCGCCTATGACGCCTGCGGAGCCCAGGTACCCCTGATGGGCGGCTGCGCCGGCGATGACATGGCCCTGCAGTCCACGCGCCAGATCCATGCGGGCGATCTGCTGACCAACGCGGTGGTGGCGGCGGCGATCACCTCCGATTCGCCGATGGCCATCGGCATCGCCCATGGCTGGGAGCCTCTCAGTGAGCCGATGCTGGTCACCGGCAGCCGCGGCACCACCCTGACCAGCCTCGATGATCGGCCTGCTCTGGACGTCTACCTGGAGGCCTATGACGCCCCCGAGGAGGTTCGCCAGGATCCGAGCGCCTTCTTCAGCTTTGCCCACACGCGTCCGATCGGCATTGCCCGACGTAATCGGACCGAAATTCGCTATGTCTATGGCGCCGACTATGAGAAGCGCACACTGACGATTTTTGCCGAAGTGCCTCAGGGGGCCATGGCCTACCTGATGAAGGGCAGCTGCAATTCGGTGCTGGAGGCCACCGCCGATGTCTGTGCTCTGGCGGAGCAGTCACTGCAAGGCAAACCAGCGCGCGGCTTCATGTTGCTGGAGTGTGTGGCCCGCAAATCTCTGCTTGATCAGGCCGGTCTGCTGGATCAAAGCCTGCGGCTGCCCACGGTTCAATCCGGGGTGTCGGTCGGTGGCTTCTACACCTACGGCGAGATCGCCCGCACCGAGGGTTCCGGAGGCTTGCACAATCAAACGGTGGTGGCCTTGGCGCTTGCATGAGCTCGGCGCCCTGGTCCCTGCATCTGCTGTCGGAGGTCCTGGCGGCCTTCACGGTTGAGAGCCCCACAGCTCTGCGCGATGTGGTGAGCCGGGTCGGCGAGGCGGTGGACGCTGAGGTGATGGCGATTCTGACGGCGGACGACTTCGTGCTCTGCAGCGGTCTGACCCGGCAGGAGAAGCCGGCGCTGCTGGCCATGGCCGCCAGTGGCGCATCCGAGCTGCAGCTCGATGGTGGTCAGCTGCACCTGTTCTGGGCGCCGCTCAACGACAGGGAGCGGCTGGTCGTTGGGCGCTACCGCGAGGCGTTCAGCCTGGAGGAGCGAGCCTTGTTGCGGGGGATGGGCCGCTGCATCCAGCTCAGTACCCAGGTGCTGGCGGCGGTGAAGGCGGAACAGGAGGCGCTCAAGGCGGAACAGATCGCCAAGGAGGAAGCCATCCGTGAAGCCACCTGCGATCACCTGACCGGCCTGCCCAATCGCCGGCTGTTGCTGGCCCACCTGGCGACTCGACTGGCCGCACCGCTGGCCGCCGATCGCCACACGGCGGTGTTGTTCATCGATCTGGACCGGTTCAAGCAGATCAACGATCTCTATGGCCACCCCGCCGGCGACGAGGTGCTGCGTCAGGTCGGGCAGCGCCTCAGTTCCTTGGTGCGCGGATCCGATCTGGTGGGCCGCATCTCCGGCGATGAGTTCGTCGTGGTGGCTGAGGTGCGGGAACAGGCTGACGCCTTGACCCTGGCGGGTCGCATTCTTGAGCAGCTGCAGCTGCCCCTGGAGGTGCAGGGACGGGCCCTGCCGTCCTCGGGGTCGATCGGCATCGCCATTGCCGAGGCCGGCGATGACCCGGAGACCCTGATGGCCAATGCCGATCTGGCGATGTACAGCGTCAAGCAGCAGGGATCGGGCCGCTTTGCCTGTTTCGATGCCAGCCTGCGCGAGCAACTGCAGGAGCGGGCCCGCATCGAGGAGGAGTTGCGCTCGGGCCTGGCGGCGTCGGAGATCCGGGCCTGGTTCCAGCCGATTCTTTCGGCGGTCCATGGCACGGTGATCGGTTTTGAGGCCCTGGCCCGTTGGCACCATCCGCAGCGGGGATTGCTGGCCCCGGCGGCGTTCATCGCCATTGCCGAAGAGACCGGACTGCTGCGGGAGCTCGATGCCGCCGTTCTCCAGGATGCCTGCCAGCAGATCGGGGGCTGGGGCGACACTTTCGATGGTCTGCTGCCGCGCCTGTCGGTGAACATCTCCGCCACGAGCTTGGCGGATCCCTTGCTGAGTCTGCGGGTGCGTGAGGCACTGACCAGCTCCGCATTTCCGGGCGATCAGCTGTTTCTGGAGATCACGGAAACCACCCTGGTGGAGGATGTGGCCTCGGCCTTCACCAACATCGCCGAACTCAAGACCCTGGGCATTCGGCTGGCGATTGACGATTTCGGCACCGGCTATTCCTCGCTTCGCTATCTGCGGCGCTTTCCGGTCGGCATTCTCAAGATCGATCGCAGCTTTGTCGATGGCCTGGGCCACGATCAGGAGGATGAAGTGATTGTCGAGACCGTGATCCGCATGGCCCGCTCGCTTGGGGTTGAGGTGGTGGCCGAAGGCGTGGAGACGCTCAACCAGGAGGAGATCCTGCGGCGGCTGGGTTGTCATTACCTGCAGGGCTTTCTCTATGGCCGCCCCGCGGATGGCCCCACTAGCGCCGCGCTGTATGCCACCTCACTGGCGGGCATGCTCGGGGTGGGATTGCCCACCAGCTGAGGGGGTGGCTTCGGACGCGAGCTAGCCGGGGTCGGCCATGGCGGCGGCTGGCTTGGATCCGTCCTGGTCGCTGGGCGGCTGCCGCTGTTGGCCCTGGCTGGCGAGATAGAACCTGGCGGGGCAGTCCGGGCAGATCTGGCTGAGCAGTTGGGCTTCCGACAGGTTCGAATGCAGACGATGCAAATGGGAGACACAGACCCGTTTGACGCTCTGGCCAGAACTCTGGACCGCCAATTCAATTAGGGAAGGATCAAGCGGGGCTCTGGTGCTTTGGAAGCTGCCACCAGGCCAGATCCGATCGGGGTTGCTGGTCATGCTGATCTCCTTGTTGAGGCTGAATCTGTGTTGATCGCGATGGCCTGTTGCGGGCCCACTGCCCTGGCCATGGGCAGAACCGCTCTGCCTTGCCTGAATCGCTGCTCGCGTGATGGCGACATGGCTTGCTGAGGCACAGTTGACGTGTCTGCTGGCCAGGGCTCGTGGCTGTGTTTTGGCTCCGAACTTCGGAATTGGCCGATGATCATCACTACAGCATTGCAGGAGCAGGGCCGGGGATTGGTTGTTTCTTCATCGAAGTCAATCTGACAGCGGTCGCCGCCCGGGCTCAGCAAGGATTGACAATGGAATGACGCTCAAAATCCGCCACTTTTTTGCATCGTTGCCGTTTCCGATTGTTGGCGTCGCTCTTGCCCGGGTCGCGTCTCCGCAGGTCCTCCCCAACTGGGAGGGTCTGCAGCGGCAACCGTCCCGTTGCCTGGCAGTTGCTGTCAGAGTTGGGGGACGGTGGCAGTCCGGCCTTGCTGTGCGTGTGCTGCCCTGGTCTCCGTTGTGATGCCCGATCGATGAAGCGCCTGGCGATTGTTCTGACCACAGCGACGGTCCTGGTGATGGCTCCCGGCCAGGCCCAGGCCGTCAGCCTCCAGG
>CAIKWV010000406.1 GCA_903831165.1 uncultured cyanobacterium | reverse complement strand
GGGCAGGCCCGGCAGGAAGCGGGTCAGGGGGTTGTCCCGCAGACCCAGGGCCACCACTTCGCGCCGGTCGATATCCACCACCACTTCACCGACCACGCCGAGACGCCGGCCGGTGTCGCGGGTGATCACCTGGGTGCCCATCAGCTCGGAGCGCAGCCAGAGTCGATCACTCGGAGCGGGTGCGTTCGGATCCGTGGCCGGTGGGATGGAAGAGCTCAATTCACGGGCACCAGTCGGACCATTGTGAACCACTCCGGCAGTCAGGCTGCCGGCGGCAATCCGACCACCTGGGTATGGGCGCCGCGGGCCTGGGTGACGCCGATGGTGCGGGTGGCGGCGGCGATCATCGGCCGCCGGTGGCTCACCACCATGAACTGGGCCGCATCGGCCTGGCTGGCGATCAAGGCGGCCAATCGCTCCACATTCACCCCGTCGAGGAAGCTGTCGACCTCGTCGAGGGCATAGAAGGGGGAAGGCCGGAAGCGCTGTAGGGCGAACAGGAAGCTGAGGGCCGTGAGCGATTTCTCGCCGCCGGACATCGAGGCCAGCCGCCGCACCGCCTTGCCCTTGGGATGGGCCACCAGGGTGAGGCCTCCCTCCAGGGGCTGCTCCTGGTTCTCCAGCTGCAGATGGCCCTCGCCATCGGAGAGGCCGGCGAAGATCGTGCGGAAGTGGCCATCGACGGCGCGGAAGGCCTCCAGAAAGGCCTCCTGGCGCAGGGTGGCGACGGTTTCGATGCGCAGCAGCAGCTCCTGGCGCTCCTTGCTGAGCACCTCCAGCCGTTCCTCCAGCTCGGCCAGGCGGATCTCCAGCTGTTCCAGCTCCTCGAGCGCCAGCATGTTCACCGGTTCGAGGGCCTCCATTCGCTGCTGCAGGCGACGCAGGTCCTCCTGCAGGGCGGCCAGACCCGCCTCGCGCAGCTCCTCGGGCAGCTCGGGCAACGGGTCGGGCAACTCCCGCTCCAGCTGCTCCAGGCGCAGGCTCTGGCTGCGGCGCTCCTCCTCCAGCGCCAGCCGCTCCTCCCCGAGCCGCTGCAGCTCCCACTGGCGCTGCTGCAGCGCCTGCCGCTGCCGTCCCTGCTCGGCCTCGGCCGCGTCCCGGGCCCGGCGCCGTTCCCCGAAGCGGGTGCTGAGTTCGTTCTGACGGGCTTCCAGCTCCTGGCGCCGCCCCTGCTCGGCCTGCTGACGTTCCTTCCATTGCTGCCGTTCGGCCACCAGGGTGTTGACGGCCTGCACCAGCCGCCGTTCATCGCCACCGAGGGCCTCCAGCTGGCTGCCGAGGCGCTCGCTGCCGAGCGTGCGCTCCCGCCGGGCGGCCTGCAGGTTGTCGCGGCTCTGGCGGGCATCGCTGAGGGTCCGGTCGGCCGTTTCCAGCTCGCTCTGCAGGCTCTGCCAGAGGGCGCTGTCGGCGTTGCCACTGGCGCTGGCCTCGGCCTGCTCCAGGGCCGCGAGCGCCGCCTGCAGGGGAGTGCAACCGGCCTCCAGTTCCTGCAGGCGGCGGCTGTCTGTGAGCTGGTCGGCGGTCAGTTGCTGGAGCCTGGCCCGCAGCTGGCGGCTGCGCTGCAGCTGGGGATCAAGGGAGCGCTGAGCGGCCTTGCGCTCCGCCTCCAGGGCCGCCTGGCGCTGCTGCTGCTGCTGCAGCCGGGGCCTGGCCTGTTCCAGCCCCTGGGCCAGTTCGGCCTCGCGACGGCGACAGGCCAGCAGGCCTTCCCCCAGCTCCAGCAGGCGGCGCCGCAGCGGTTCGGCCTCATCGCCGTCGCTGCTGCTGCCGAAGCCCAGCTGGCCCGAGCGCTGCTGCAGGCTGCCGCCGGTCATGGCGCCGCTCTTTTCCAGCAGTTCGCCATCGAGGGTCACGGCCCGGCAACGGCCCAGCTCCTGGCGGGCGCTGGCCAGGTCGGCGAACACCAACGTGTCCCCAAAGACGTAGCGGAACACCTCGCCGTAGACCGACTCGTGGCGCACCAGATCAACCGCCCGGCCCACCAGGCCGGAACGGCCGGCGCCACCGGTGCAGGCCCCCCGCTGCAGGGCGGCACCACTGCTCTGGGCTGATCCCGATCCCGAGCCACCGCGGATCTTGTTGAGCGGCAGGAAAGTGAGCCGGCCGGCCCGGCGACTCTTGAGCAGCTCGATGGCACGGGCGGCGATGCGGTCGTCTTCGACCACCACCTGGGCCAGGCGACCGCCGGCGGCCACGTCCAGGGCAATCCGGTGGCGCTCCTCCACCTCGCCCAGCTGGGCCACCGGGCCGTGGATGCCCTCCAGGCCCGACTCCAGCAACACCCGCAGGGCACCGGTGCCGCGGCTTTCCTGCAGGGTTTCACGGCGGCTGTCGAGCCGGGCGATGTCCCGCTCCAGTCCGGTCTGCTCCTGCTCCAAGCGGCTGCGGGTGCGCTGCTGCAGGGCCAGGGCTTCGGCCAGCTCCTGCAGCTGGAGCTGCTCCTGTCGCAGGGATTCCAGCAGCTGCTGCTCCTCGCCGCCCAGGGCCTGGAGCCGCTGTTCGGCGTCCTGGTTGGCGCTGCCCTCCTGCAGCTGTTCGGCGTTGAGCTCAGCCAGGCGGGCTTCGCTCTGCCGCAACCGTTCCTGCAGTTGCTGGCGTTCAGCCTGCAGGGGGCCCAGCCGCTCCTGCAGCTCCTGGCGATCGCGGCTGCGCTGTTGCTGGGCGTCCAGCCAGGTGCCGGAGCGATCAGCCACTTCCCCCAGCCGTCGCCGGGACAGCTCCACGGCGGCCTCGGCGCTGCGGCAATCCTGTTCCGCCTGCTCAAGGGCACCGCTGTCATCGGCAGCCTCCAGCACCTGCCGCTGCTGCCTGAGCTCGCCCTGTTGCCGCTGCAGCTCCAGGCGCTGGCGCTGCAGCCCCTCAGCCTGCTGCTGGTGCTTTTCGGCCTGGCGGGCCAACTCCCGCTCACCAGCCTCCAGGCCGGCCATCTCGCTCTGCACCGCCAGCAGCTGGTCTTCGCCCAGCTCCTTGACCTCGGCCTGCAGGGCTTCGAGGGCCTTGCCGGTCTCCTGCAGGGCCAGTTCCGCCGCGGCGATCGCCTCGCTTTCCTGCGCCTGCTGCAGGCCCAGGGCCTCATGGCGGCTGCGCACCTGTTCCAGGTGCTCCCGGGCGGCTTCAACGGTCAGCAACTGCTCCTGCTGGCGGCCGATGTGGAGGCGCTGGCGCAGCTCCTGATAGCTGCGGGCCTTGGCGCAGTCCCGTTCGAGCTTCTGGCGGCCCACCAGCAGCTCCTGTTCGACGATGCGGCAGCGCTCCTGCCGTTCCTGCACCTCGTCGAGCTTGCCGCGGGTCTGCTCGATGCGGCTGTCGAACAGGGCTACGCCGGCCAGTTCATCGATGATGCCGCGGCGATCGCGGGCGCTCATCGAGACGATGCGGGTCACATCCCCCTGCATCACCACGTTGCTGCCGTCGGGGTCGATGCGCAGGCGCCGCAGCTGGGTCTGCAGCTGCTGCAGGTTGCAGGCCACGCCATCGGCGCTGTAGCTGCTGCTGTAGGTGCCTCCGGGGGCCACCCGCAGCCGGCGGGTGACGCTCCACTGGCGCTGGCCCGGCTGGATCCAGGGGCCTTCTGGCGGCGCCTCCAGGCCCGCTTCGGCCTCATCGGGCTGCCAGTCGCCCAGGTCGAAGTGGACCGTGACGGTGGTTTCTGCCGCTTTGCCGTCCCGCAGCACGGCGGAGTTGACCAGGTCCGGCAGCCGTTCGGCGCGCATCCCCCGGCTGCTGGCCAAGCCCAGACAAAAGAGCACCCCGTCGAGGATGTTGCTCTTGCCGGAGCCGTTGGGGCCGGTGACCACCGTGAAGCCGTTCTCCAGCGGAATCGTCACCGAGCCGCCGAAGGACTTGAAGTGACTGAATCCGACCTGCTTGATGTGAACCAACAGGCCCGCCCGCCGAGCGGCCTGAATTTAGCGAAGTTGCTGACGCTGCCAAGGCCCCTCCCTAAGTTGAATGCACGCGGCTGCGCCGATCCCTCGCCACGCCAGCCCAGACGCCATGGACCCGGAGACCAGCGCCCCCTCGGCAGCCCCTGCCGTCAACGGCTCGGAGAGTGCCAGCCGTGAGGAACCAGGCCTTGCGGGCGAGCCGTCCGTGACGGCGCCGGTCCTGGGGGTATTCCGGGAGCGGTTCGAATCCCTGTTGCCGCGCATCCAGCGGGAATGGCCCGAGGTGGCCCGCCACACCCTGGAGGCCAGTCGCGGCAGCCTGGACAACGTCGCCGAGGTGATCAGCCGCCAGACCGGCCTGACCGCCAGCGGCGTCCGCCAGCAGCTGCTGGATCTGCTGCACGTCACCACCGAGCAAGCGGGCCAGGTGGCCGACAGCCTGCGGCCCCTCGAGGAGCAGCTCGAAGGCCTGCTCGACGAGCTCAACACCACGCTGCGGCCCAGGATCGAAAAGCCAGTGCGCGAGAAGCCGCTGCTGGCGCTCGGCATTGCCGCCGGCGTGGGCCTGGTGGTGGGCCTGCTGCTCTCCTCCGGGCGGCGTTCGGCATGAGTCGCTCCTCCTTCGGCAAGGTCACGGCCCTGATGGGGTCGGTGATGGATGTGCACGTCCGTCTGGCCCTGCAGGAGGCCAGCAAGGAGAAACGCCGCCTGATCGGCGGTGGTGTCTTCCTGGGCATGGGGCTGACGCTGTTGACCCTGTCCCTGGTGGCGGCCCAGGTGGTGCTGCTGTTCTGGCTTCACCAGCGCTTTGACCTGGACTGGCTGGCCGCCGCCGCTGCCGTAGGCGCCATCGATCTGGTGCTGTCGGGGCTGTGCCTGCGCATCGGTGGGCAGTTGCTCAAGGGGCCCTACCTGCCGGAAACCACCGCCGGTCTGGCCCGCACCACCCGGGCGTTGACGGGGCGCTCCTGAGGCGGGGCCTGCCGATCGGCCGGCGCCTCAGGGCAACGCGAAGCGGCGGATCTCGGCGGTGCGGAAGGGCGGCACCTGGCTCGGATCCTGGTGGGCCGCGGGGCTCTGCTGCTGGAAACCGCTCTGGAGGATCTTCAAGGTGTCGCCATGGGAGACCAGCACATCGATCCGCTGCGGATGGCCGACGCTTTGCCGCTCGAGCTGCCGGATCAGGGCCGTCACCCGACGCTGCACGGCGGCGGCACTCTCCACGCCCCAGGGTTCGCCGCTGGGATTGAGTACGTCCTGATCCCAGACGCGGCGATAGATCGGCCCGCTGGGGCTCTGGCCTTCAAAACGGCCGAAGTCGCGCTCGCGCAGGTCGGCCGCGATCCGAATCGGGGGGCGCCGCCCCAGCCAGCCCTCGCTACCGGGCTGGGACCTGCGCCAGCTCTCGATCGTGTCCGCCAGGATCTCCGCCGATTCACGGCTGCGGCTGAAGGGGGAGCTGAAGATCAGCAGCTGGCCGCTTCGCAGAGCGGAGGTGATCGCCGGCTGGTTGGCCTGCAGCCAGGCCTCACTGTTGCGTTTCACCTCCTCACGACCGCGTTCGGTAAGGCCGTTGCGGGGATCGATCCCTGCCGCCATGGAGCTACAGACCCTTTGCTGGGACGAGGGAATGCTCTCGCCATGGCGCATGCCGTAGTAAGTGCCGATCAGGGCCCCGACCCCGGCCAACTGATTGCTGGCGCGGCGCTCTTTGGCGGTGGCTGGCTGAGTGGAAGCGGGCTGGGTCGCCGCTGGTTGGGGGGAGGCTGGTTCCATGGTCGCCGTCTGGGCGACAAGTGGGAGAACGGCCTTGGGCTGCATCGCTGACGGGGCGCTGACCGCCTCAACCGCTGTTGTCTGAGTCGCTGGGGGCCGGGTTGGCTGGGGACCTGCCGCTGCTGGGACGGTCCCGGCCTGTGCGGTCACCGGGTCGGCCGCTCTTTGGTTTGCGATCCGATGACTGGCCCTGACAAGGCTGGCGTTCGCTCTGGGGGCTGACGGGTTCGTGATCGAGGCGCTTGCACCAGCCTGAGGGGCCTGGGCCGGCAGGGCTGCGGCCGGCAGGGACCCAGATCCCAGGGTCAGGCTGGCCAACGAGGCCGCAGCGACCAGTCCCAGGCCTGGTCGCAGCCGGGCCAAGGCCGGACGCGTCCGGACGCCGGCGGAAGCTGGTCCAACCACCTCCACGGGGCCGGCGGAAACGGTCGGCAACTCAGTGGATTGCATCATTCAAGCGAGGGCCGTCTGAGCCGCCATTGTTGACGGGAGATC
>CAIKWV010000405.1 GCA_903831165.1 uncultured cyanobacterium | reverse complement strand
CGCAAAATCCGATACATCTGCAATGGGTTAAGCAGCGTATTGCGCCCTCCTGCTTCCAGTCCCATTGTCATCCGAGCCATGAAACTTTGGGCCGCTCTCGTAGCCACTGCTCGCGCCCTCCATCTCTAAGGCTCGTATTGATCATCAACCACTTTCATCGCGACCACATCAGCCAACAGAGGGACATGATCGAGCCGACCGATGCGTCCTTACAGCGAATCCGTCAAGGCTGATGTCCGCCGGTGACCCTCCGAGCCAGCCTCTATTTCTTGCGGCAGTAGCCACCACCCACATTCATCCACCCCGATGGGCAGGCTTCGCCATTGGTGGGTTGGACCGTGTAGTTGGCCAGCCCAAAGGTGGTGCACTTGCCGTTCAATGTGTCCACGTAGCCGAGGGGGCAGATGTTGCCAATCTTCGGCACGACACGCTGGGCGTGGGCAGGTTGGCTGACCAGGATCGTGCTCAGGCCAGCGGCGGTCAGGCCAGTGGCGGTCAGGCCAGTGGCGGCTCGCAGCAGTTGGGGGATCAGGGATCGCATGGATGGCAGGCAGGCGATGAATGTTGGGGATGATTCTAGCTGGCGTATCGTCGGGAGATCGGGCGATGTAGCGCTGGGTTGAAGACCGATCCGAAGTTCAGCTCCACAAGGTTGCTGGGCGCTGCAGCTGCTCGTGACCATGGGCTGTCCGGTGACGAACCAGTCGGTGCCCTGCCTACGTCGTTAATGCGCCAAAACTCACGCATGTTGAGGCTAATCAGCGTGGCACTAAGGGCGAGGGTTTGACAGGCAACCTAGAGATCGTTGGCATTAATTTGGATGCCAAGCCTTTCTGGGATGGGGCCTGCTTAGCGTCGTGATGGTAGATGGCCTCTCGCTCGAGATCAAGAACCGACATCTGATGTGAGAAGTCATCCAACTGCTGAAGGGTGGCCTCCCGCCGTTGGCTAGCTTCTGCATCCTGGAGCAGTTCAGCCCAGGTGACGAAGGACATCGCAAGACAACCATCTTCGTTGCGGGCATCGATCTGCTCAGCCACTTGTGGCTGTCGCTACTTGATCAGATTCATGAGGATGTGGGTGTTGAGTGGTTAGATCACACCGCTTTCCATTCCTGTACTGGCTGCTTGTTGGCCTGCTGCTGCTCCTGCGTTGCACCCCATCCACGGCAGGCTGCTGCGGCCTTGATGGCCGGCGTCTGTCCACCGCTCAAGCCCTGGGGCCAGGCCACCGCTTCACCAGCAGCTCGCTTAACACCCCCCGCGGCAGCAGCGCCAACGGCAGGAACCCAGCCACGTTGAAAAAGAACAGCGGCACGTAGGCGGTGCAGGCCAGCAGCAGCATCACCAACAGCTGCGAGCCGGTGGCGCCGTGGCCGGAGCCGGTGGGCGCCCGGCTCGCCAACAGGGTGATCCAGGCCAGACCCAGCCCCAGATGCAGGCTCAGCCACAGGCGTGAGGAACGGGTCATCGCAGGGCAGGCGGATGGGCGACGTTTTTCACCGGCCGATCGCCGCCAGGGATTCACCCCGCCATCCTGAAGTCCTGCCCAGCACCGCCCCCTGTGAAGCGCCTTCTCCCCCAGATCACCGTCGCTGCGCTGTTGCTGGCCACGGCCCTCCCCGGCGGCGCCTGGGCTGGTGCCGCCTTCAACAAGACCCTCAAGCTGCAAGGCATCAGCTTCCACGTGCAGAGCAGTGGAGAGGGTTCCCAGCAGCAGCTGACGATCACCACCAGCGGCGCCAAGCCACCGATCAAGCCGATCCACCAGAGCGTCAATGGCCAGGTGATCGGCGCCGAGGTGGCTGACCTCAACAGCAATGGCCTGCCGGAGATTTATGTGTTTGTGCAGGGGGCCGGCAGCGGCAGCTACGGCGAACTGGTGGCTTATTCCGTGATCAAGGGCTCCGAACTCTCGCCGATCACCCTGCAGGAACTCAGCGGTGCCCTGGCCCAGGGCTACCAGGGTCATGATCAGTTCGCAGTGGTCGAGGAGTGCCTGGCGCGCCGTTTCCCGATCTACAAGCCGGGTGATAGCAACGCCAAGGCCAGCGGCGGCCTGCGCCAGATCTGCTACAAGCTCAAGGCCGGCGAGGCCAGTTGGATCCTGCGGCCCACCAGCGTGCTCAAGTTCTGAGGCACCAGTCCGAGCCGCTCGCCATCCCCCCAAGGGTCAGACCACGTCCTTGAGAGAAGGACTCCGCCCGCACCCCTTACCCAGCTGGCGGTCGCCGGCTATCGCTGCCTGCCCGGGGAGAGCCGGCCCCTGCCAGGAGGGAGAATGGCGACACCGCAACGGCGACAGCGCCGCTGACTGCACCGATGTCCCAGTCCCCCACCGCCAGCAGCACCCAGGGCCCCCAGCGGCGCCGGCGGGCGTCTGCGGGCCGCAGGAACTGGCGCCAAGTCCTGGTTCTGGGTCTGTGCTTCGGCCTCGGCTATGGCCTCACCCTGCGGCTGCTCGATCTGCCGATGGCGAGCAGCTGGAAGGGGGTCCAGCGCTTCGGCGTCAAGACCTTCCCTGGCACCGAACTTGACAGTCTCCGCAAACAGTTCGGCGATCGCGGCGAACAGATCCGCGGTGACCTGGACCTGCTGGAACTGGAGCGACAGCAACAGCGCGATGCGGCCGACGTCAAGAAGCGCCAGGCCGAGATGACGGCCCGGGAGCAGGACGAGCAACAGCAACAGCAGAACCAGGACGATCGCCAGCGGCTGGAGGCCGTGCAGCAGGGGCAGCAGGATCACCTGGCCCCACTGCCCGCTGAGCCGGCCCGGGAGCCTGCCCCGGCGGCTTCACCAAGCCTGAGCACCCCCGCCTTGCCACCACCACCGGCGCCGGCAGTCCCCACGACCCCGGCCCCCAGCCCCAATCCGCCGACCACTCCCTAGATCTGGCACAGTTCAGCGAGGATCCCGGTCAGTCGATGAGCGCGCCCCAATCCCTGCTCCAGGCCGCCATCGGCCGCTTGGCCGCCCGCGTCGGCAGCGGACTGGCGGACACCGCCGCCGGCTTGGCCGTGCTGGCCCAGGACGCTCCGGCCCGGTTGCAGCAGGAGTGGCAGCTGTTCTGGGAAGAAGTGGAGCTGGAAGCCGAACGCTTGGAGCGCGGCCCGAGCGCTGGGGAGCCGGAGCCGTCCTGGTCCACGGTCGCGTCCTCCGAGTCATCGCCGCCGCCGTCCTGGTCCCGTACCCCCTCCTCCGCCAGGGCCGCCAGCTCTGACCCCCAGGAGCAGATCGACGCGCTGCGGGCCCAGGTCGCCGAGCTGGCTCGTCGGTTTGAGCAGCCCGCTTCTTGATGGCACCGTCCTCCTGGTTGCTGCGTCTGGCCCGGTCTCTGCGGATCTGGCGGTTGGCCCTGCAGCTGATGGTCGGGCTCTGGTGGGATGGCCGCCGCTGGAGCTATCCCGGCGGCTATAGCCCTGAAAAACGGGCCGCTCGTCAGCGCCGCACCGCCCAGTGGCTGACGGCGGAGTTCCTGGCCCTGGGGTCGGCCTTCATCAAGCTGGGCCAGTTGCTCTCGGCCCGCCCGGATGTGCTGCCCGCTGATGTGGTGGAGGAGCTGGCCCACCTGCAGGATCGGGTGCCAGCCTTCCCCTTCGCCGTGGTGCAGGCGACCCTGGAGGCGGAGCTGGGTGATCGCTGCGCCGAGATCATCGACCTCGAGGAGTTGCCCCTGGGTTCGGCCAGCCTGGCCCAGGTG
>CAIKWV010000404.1 GCA_903831165.1 uncultured cyanobacterium | reverse complement strand
TAAACTGGTCTCCGACTGGTTGAAACTGCTCCCATGCGCAGCGTCGGTGCCTTCGAGGCCAAGACCCATCTGGCGGCCCTGCTGGATGCCGTCAGTGCCGGCGAGCAGATCACGATCACCCGCCACGGCCACCCCGTGGCACGGCTGGTGCCGGCCGCTGCCGAGCCCCCCGGCAGCGTGGCGCAGACGATCGGGCAGCTGCGCCAGTTCAGCCAGGGCCAGACCCTTGGCGATCTCAGCATCGCCGAGCTGCGCGATCAGGGGCGGCGATGAACACCCTGGCATCGGCCGCCGGCACTGGGGCGAACGGCGGCGATCTGGTGCTCGATGTCTCGCTGAGCTGTGCCTGGTGCTTTGCCGATCAGGCCAACGCGGAGGCCTGGGCGATCCTGGAGCGGCTGCAGACGCACCGGGCCCATGTGCCGGCCCTCTGGCTGTGGGAAACGGCCAACGTGCTGGTGCAGGCCGAACGGCGTGGCCGCATCAGTCCTGCCGCCATCCGCACCTATCTGGGCCTGCTGGAGGGCCTGCCGATCAGCGTGGACCAGCCCAGCACCGCCAGCGCCTGGCACGACACGCTGGCCCTGGCCCGCAGCCACCGCCTCACCAGTTACGACGCCGCCTATCTGGAGCTGGCGCTGCGCCGCGGCCTGCCCCTGGCCAGCCGCGACCAGGCCCTGCAGGCGGCGGCCCGAGCCGAGGGCGTGCCCCTGCTGCCGAGCTGAGCACCCCGGCTGAAAGGGCCTCGGGTCGACACCGGTGGGCTACTGGCGGTGCTGCAGGTGCAGGGCCTTCAATGCCTTCTCCACCCCCTGATGGCAGGCGAAGCAGGCCCATTCGTGGTGACCGGCGGCGGCACTCACTCCCGCCAGTTCCAGATCGGGGCAGGCCTGGTGGAGCCAGTCGGCGGAGCGGTTCAGCGGACCATTGTGGCCGCGGTGATCAACCGGGCACTGTCCGCCTGTTCACCGACCAGCGTCTCGAAATAAGCGGCGTCGGCGCCTCATTTGCGTGAGCCACTGCGAGCGCCTGCGGTGGGTGAAGGCTTGTCAGGCGTCCTGCGCTGTGATTTGAGCGGCGGTTCAGAGGTCGCGCCCCACTGCTGGAGCTCGGAGTTGAGTTGCTGCTGGAGATTCTGGTTCTGGTGCAGCAGCTGCTGTTTGTTCTGCAGTTTGCGAATCATTCTTTCGGCGGCCAGCCGCCATTCCGCCCGCACCGACAACGCACTGCCCTTGCGCTGGGCTGCGGCAGCAAACGCCAGGGCAAAGCCCAGCGACAGCAGCACCACCCGCAAGCAGTCCTTGCCGAGAGCCAGGAGTTTGGCTGGATCCAACGCCTTGCCAGGCAAGGATCCCGAACCAACAGCCAACTGGCCGCCACGGGTGGCCCTGGCCCGCTGCTCAACGGTCTGCAGCTGGGCGAGCAGACCGGATTTGATCGCCGCCAGGCTCTGGCTCTGATCCACCGAGCCCAGGGGTGGGGCCTGAATCGCCGCCAGATTGACCTGTAATGCCGCGACGCTGTTGGCGCTGACCACGGCCTGACGGAACTGGGCGATGCGCTGCAGCTCCTGGCGGGCGCCGCGGGATTCGGCTGCACCGGCCCAATCCAGGGCCCGCCAGGCCGCCAGGCCCTGCAACGGAATCAGCAGCAGATAGGCCAGCGCCACCCAACGGCACAGGCTCCCCACCAGTTGCCGGCGCCCCAGCAGCCAATCGGCCTGCGGCAGCAGGGCCGCCGCCAGATTGAGCAGCAGCACCGCCAGCAGGGCCAGAAAGCCGTTGCTGCAGAGCGCAGCGGTGAAGGACAGCTGCCAGAACGGATCCGCCAGCTTCAGCGGAAGCAACGGCAAAGACACCGCCAACACGAACATCAGCAGCAACACATTGGCCACCGCCGCCAACAGCGAAGCCAGCCGCTGGCGCTCACCCACCGATAGGGAAACCTCCACGACCCGGCCTCAGGCCCGGGGCTGGCCAGAGCCCGAGGGAACCCGTGACTCCAGAATGCGCTTTCTCAACTTGCGGCTGAAGCCGAAGGCGGCACCGGCGCCGAACAGGGGCAGGGGACCTGGGACGGATGCCGAGCCGTAGAGCGTTGCAGTGGCCCAGGTGTGAGTTTCTGGGCTCGGAATGCCGTCGAGCTGAACGTTCCCGTTTCGATAATAGGCCAAAAGGGCTTGAGCGCTGCTAAAGTCATAGGCAAAGTAGGGGCCTTCGCTTGCGGGAAGGCCTTGAATTCCGGTATTGGGCGTACCCAGGCCGTCTGCCACTAGCCCAGAAAATGTTTGCGCAAGATTTGAATCTCCAAACCATGGCTGGGAGCCTAAGAGTCCGCTGTTACCGTCATAAGTTCCGGTAAATGTTTGGACGTCGTACAGCAAACTGCCCACCGTCACCCGACAG
>CAIKWV010000403.1 GCA_903831165.1 uncultured cyanobacterium | reverse complement strand
TTTAAGCTCAGGCATATTTTCAAAATTCATACCATAAATACCGGCCAGAAAAGTCAGAGGAGCAAAGATCACTGATATGATGGTAAGTGTCTTCATGACCTGGTTCATACGATTGCTAACGCTTGCCATGTAGGCCTGATTGACAGCGTCACATTGATGACGGAGCCATTCACTCACCTCGAAAAGCTGGTTAAGATGTTGCTCCATATCCTGATATCTTTCGGCAGACTCGGTGGACAAGTCAGATTGATTTTGCCTAAGAAATAGACGGATCTGGCTCAGTAGTGGCCAAAGCTGGCGCCTGACGCGGCGAAGGTTGGAATGAAGCTGGAATGCCTTGGACAGGAGTTTTGGTTTCGGCGATCGGAGCACGGATTCCTCCAGGTCGTCAAGTCGATCGGACATCAGCTCCAATAGTGGAAAATACTGGTGCAGGATTTCCTCGAAGAGGGCATGCAAAAGATCATCAAGATCTTCAGCATTGGCTTGGGGCGTTTTGTTCTGCAACCAAAAAGCCAGCTTTGCATAGGGATCGTGTTTATCAAACTCTTCAACTGAAAGCAAAAGATCCGATGTGAGATAGAAGCTCACTTGTTCACTGATCAAATGCGACGGATCTTTACTGAAGTAAAGGCGATGAATACACAGCACAACATCGTCCAGGTAGTTCTGAAGTTGAGGTGCTTGCGGCGTTTCCAGCAGTACGGGCTGGATTGGATCCGGCACCTGCAAAGCATTCAATAGCGTTTTAAACTCAACCAGGTCAGACAGTCCCATGACACGGACCCAAAGCGGATTGCCGCTGGCCCGGATCGCCACCAATTCGTTAGCTTTGACATGGGGATGGAAAAGCACACCCTCGGCACTGATCTCCAAAACAGAACACTGAGTGGGAGCGCGACCTCCGTAGACATAGAGCGCTGCTGGTAGATTTCCAGGCCGTGTTTCTAGGCGCCGCGAACTGAAAGAAACAGGGAAGGCAACATGCTCTTTTTTCGTGACCACTTTTTTCACGACAACAAAGCGAGGCTGATCATCGAACTCAAACTTAGGAACGCTTGCGACGGTGCCGACCAAGAAGCCATGCCCTGTCCAGAAGCTTGACCAAGGCTATCCATCGGCGATGCAGGCCACTCAAGCACCTGTGGTCGCACGATACTGCGGCTTGTCTACGTCGGCCAGGAGGAGGGCCAAGGACAAGTCTCTCCCGTCGCTTCTGCTGGCCTGGCCGAGTGGATCGGTTGCCAGCGGCAACGATCGTTCAGCGACAGCAGCTATTGCTGAAACGGCCAGAAATGAGTTACTGACGCCTAGCAGAGCAAGCACTCAACTCACGGTTGTCTCTATCGCCTGACTTCGTGCTGCGGGCTGCGAGATCGCTCGGAACGGTCATCTGATGATCAAAGCTCAGGTCTTGACCCCATGGATCTCTGGATTCTTCAGAAACGTCCATCTGGACTGCTGGAGCCCTATGAGTTGACGCGCCTACGGGAGGAAGCCCGTGCACTGGGCGTCCGCGTTGAGGCTGTTGCGCCTGAGGAGATTGATCTGATTGTCAGTCGCGGCGGGCGTCGCTCCATCCGCCGCTGTGGGACTGAAGTGCAGCTCCCCGATGGCCTGCTGCCACGGACAGGCAGTGCCACCGACTACTTCAGTTTGGCCATCCTACGTCAAATGGAGCATCTCGGTGTTGATGTCATCAACTCCAGCCAGGCGATTGAGACCGTGAAAGACAAGCTCTACGCCCAACAGATTCTCGCTCATAACAATCTGCCCATACCCCGCACCATGCTGGTGCGCTTTCCTGTGGATCTGGACCTGGTGGAGCGCCAGATCGGTTTTCCTTGCGTGGTGAAGTTGCTGGTGGGCTCCTACGGTGAAGGCGTTGTTCTGAGCCACGACCCAGGCAGCTTCCGGGATCTGATGGAGTTGATTTCGAGTCTGGATCGATCTCAGGCGGTAATTTTGCAGCAGTATATCGGCAGTCAACCTGGCCAGGACTTACGGGTATGGGTGATTGGTGGTCGTGTTCTGGGGGCCATGCTGCGGAGCAGCACCGATGGCAGCTTCAAGGCCAATATCAGCCGCGGTGGTGATGGCCAGGTCTTTAAGCTCAACCCAGAAATCGAACGCTTGGCCCTGGCTGCTGCTGCCGCATTGAAATTGAATGTAGCCGGTGTGGATCTGTTGTTTGACGCTGATCATTACAGCGTCTGTGAAGTCAACAGTGCCGCTGGCTTCGCTGGTTTTGAAGCAGCGACCGGTCTCAATGTGGCCCGCACTGTCCTGGAGCACTGCCTGGAGAGATCGCGCGAGCGAGAGACTGTTCTGCAGCCCTAGGCCAGTGTTTGCAGGTTCCGATTCCAGCCTTGGCCGCTTATTGAACAGTCAGATCCGTTGAATCGCTCAGCAGCCGTTGATCCACTATGGACGCCTGATCGTCCTTCTCCAGCTTTCGACGCAAGCGCCTGATTCGGTTGGCGGTTCGCTCATGCTGTGCAACCCAGAGAATCGGCATCAGCAGCAGGGAGTATCCCAACGTGGGTACCGCCAGCAGCAGGCTCAGGCCCGTACACAGTTCAGGGGAGAGATAGGCCGGCGGCGGGCATGTTCCTTCAAGACCCAGTGCTTCGGCACGATCGACAATGGCTTGTTCCTCAGCAGGAAGAAATCGCATGGGTGTTCCGCCGCTCTCCTGACCTTCGCAACCGTCGGTTAACGGGTATTTAGGCCTCAGCGTTCAGCATCACTCGGCCCTGTGTTTCACCGCACCATCGTCTTGAAGTCCCTCCGAATAGCTGTATCCCTCATAACTGCTTCCCCTCGGTGCTCGGCCCATTTCCCTCCGCCAGAAGGGTCTCGGCGCCTTCTCTGCATGCCCTCCCGCCAACAGCGCGGTCCGCCAGGTCTCGTCACGCGCTGGTCCTTGTCCTGGTCGTCCTCAGCGGCGCGGCGGTGTTTCTGCTGGGCTTGGGCCAGACCGGACTGGTGGATGAAACACCGGCGCTGTTCGCAGCCTCCGCACGCCACATGGCCGAAAGCGGCGACTGGCTCATCCCCAGGGTGAACGGCCTGCCCCGCTACGACAAGCCTCCCCTGATCTACTGGCTGATGGGGGGCCTCTATGCCCTGCCCGGTTCCGTCCAGTGGGATCCCCTGGGCAGCTGGGCAGCCCGCCTTCCCTCCGCCCTGGCCAGCATGGCCACGATGGTGGCGCTGAGCGACACCCTGCTGCGTTGGCCCCCGTCTGGGAACGGCCGCTCTTCGGCGCCTAGCGTTGATCAGGCGGCCACCGCCATCAGCGCTGCGTTGGCGTTTGCCCTGGGACCGTTGATGCTCGTGTGGGGTCGCACCGAGGTCAGCGATGCCCTGTTCACCGCAACGCTCGCCAGCAGCCTTCTGCTGGCCTGGCGCTCCTACGCGGCTCAGCGGGGCCCATGGTGGCCCTGCTGGATTGTTCTGGCGCTGGCCGTGCTCAGCAAGGGACCTGTGGCGCTGGTGCTCTTCGCCCTCACGTTCGGGCTGTTCTGGCTTCTGGGCGCTGAGGGTGAGCGACTGCAGCGGCGCCTGCGGCCCCTGGCGGGTCTCGCCCTCACCCTCGGGTTGGCCGTGCCCTGGTTTGCGCTGGCCTTGCTGCGGGAGGGCAAGCCCTACTGGGACAGCTTCTTCGGGTATCACAACCTGCAGCGGTTCTCGCGGGTCGTGAACAACCATCATCAGGGCCATGGCTATTTCTTGGCCGTGCTGGTGCTGGCGAGTCTTCCCTTCACACCGCTGCTGCTGTTGAGTCTGCGGCGCGTTCTGCTCCAGGCCCGCCGTCCCCTGGCCGTTTCCCTGTCCCTTGGTCGGTTCGCGGCGGCCTGGCTCCTGGCCGTGCTGCTGTTCTTCAGCCTCTCTGCCACCAAGCTGCCCAGCTACTGGCTGGTGGCCACCCCGGCCGCAGCCCTGCTGGTGGCCCTGGCCCCGGTGAAGGTTGGTCTCCCCGTCCCAGGCACGCTCGAACAGCCCCCGTCACAAGCTGGCCTGCGGATGGCCATGGCCGCCTCATCGGCCCTGCTGGTTCTGATCAGTGCCGCCCTGGCCCTGGCTCCTGGATGGCTTCCCCTCATCCACGATCCCACCCTGCCGGGCCTTGCGGCGGCCCTGGACCGCAGCCCCTGGCTGCACCTGGGAGCCGCTGTCACCCTGGCGTCCGCTTTGCTGCTGAGCGGCTTGGCCAGCAACCGGCCCGCGCCACGCCTGCTTCAGAGCCAGGCGATCCTGCTGCTGCTCGTGCCCCTGGTGCTGTTGCCCGTCTGGCAGATCGGCGATCAGCTGCGGGGGGCACCGATCCGCCAGCTGGCGGTCGTCGCCAGAGACCAGCGTTCTGCTTCGGAGGCTCTGGCGATGGTGGGCCTGATCAAACCCTCCCTGCACTTCTACAGCCAGTTGACCGTGCTGTTCGAGGGGCGTTCAGCCACGGCTGTTGTCAACCTGGCGGATCGACTGGGCGCCGACTTCAGGCCAGGACTGCGCCCCGCACCGGCCGATCTGCAGCCCACCCTGCTGCTGTTGATCGATGCTGAAACCGCCGCCCAGCCCCACTGGCGTGGTTGGCAAGGACGGGAGTTGGCGCAGGCGGGTACTTACCACCTCTGGCGTCTTGATCGCCACTGGCTGGAGCAGCGGGCCCGGACACTTCAAGCCGAGGGAAGCGACCCCAACTGGCGCGATCCACGACCTGAACTGTTCTGAATGGAGCGCCAAGCGCGAACCAGCGTTGGAGCTGGGGCCTCCGCGCCAACACCCGCACCAACCGCGCATCCTCCCCCAAGCAGCTGACATCGCCCGACCCGGTGCCCGCGATCAGCCGCCGACAGGACCGGTCAGGCTCGATCAGGAAGGCGGGCGCCCGCTGATCAACCCAGCAGCGGCGCTCCATCGATGCGGCGGATCGCCACCACGCCAGGCCGGGGGATCTGACCCGATCGTCCCGAGGGCCAATTGGACCCCAGCGGCACCTGCCTGAGCTGCTCAAAACGACCACCATCGCGATCCACGAGGCTGTAGGCCTGGATCTCCTCCTGGCCCTGCTGATGGGTGGCGTTGTCCTCGCCGGGGTGCTGGACCGACAGGAAGAGGGTGGATTCGCTGGGGTCGAAGCAAGGTCCGGTCAACTCGCACTCGATCGGCCCGGTGGCGAACAGCAACGGCTCGCCGGCAGCCGGACCGGCAGCCGGAAACAGCCAGCAGCTGTTATTGCCGAACACATCCGCACTGCCGTTGACGCTGGCGCGATCGGTGACCATCCAGACATTGCCGGCCCGATCCACAGCCAGGTTGTCGGGATTGGCAAAGCCCATCCCTCCTTCCCAGGGAGTTCCCCCGGTGGCCACCATCCGCCAGCGGAAGGCTCCGCCGGTCTTGCCCTGGCCTGGGTTTTCATCCTGCAGTCGCATCAGCCAGCCGTAGGGCCAGCTGCTCTCCCCGGCCGGTCCCCGGAAGATGGCGGGATCGGCCTGGCCCTCTCCGTCCGATCCGCCGGCGGTGAAGGTGATCAGCAGATCCCCCGTGCGCGGATCCAGTTCGGTGTCCTCCGGTCGGGCCGTCGGGGTGGCACCGACCGCGGTGGCGGCCAGATGGGCATCGATCAAGATGGCACCCAGCTGTTCGTCGCCGTTGCCGGGATAGAGCTCGGCCAGGGTGCCAAACCGCTGGCGGTAGGCCCGCTGGTCCGCGTCGCTGCGCAGGAGCTCGGCACCGGCCTGGCTGCGGTCGCTGTGCGGTACCGGCAGCACCGCCGGCAGCTCGAAGGCTTCGAAATGGGAGGGCAGCAGCGGCTCGACCGGCGTCTGCGGCTGCAGACGAATCCAGCGCCCGCTTCCATCGGGCTGGAAGCGGGCCACCTCCAGCCGGCCCCGCTCCAGCAGCCGGGAGTTGGCCTGATCGCGCGGGTCCCGCACAACGGCCTCACTGACATAGCGATAGAGATGGCCCCCGTGGCGATCACAGCCGGAATACAGGACCAGCGGTTCGCCAGCGCGGGCGCGAACGGCCACGGCCTCATGGCGGAAGCGGCCCAGGGCCGTGTGTTTGACCGCGGGGCGCTCGGGCCGGCGCGGATCGATCTCCACCACCCAGCCGTACTTGTTGCCCGCCAGGCCGAAGGGATTGCCCAGACCCTCGAGCCGCTCGCCATCGAACTGGAAGGGACGCCGGGCAGGTGAAGGTGAGCTGCCATCGGCATGGACCGGTTCGACCACATGGGTCTGGACGTTTTCCTCCGCCGAGAGCACGGTGCCCCAGGGGGTCTGGCCGCCTGCGCAGTTGGCGAAGGTGCCGATCACCCGATCGCCGAGGCCATCGTCGTAGCCGAGTCGTTGCCGGCGCAGGAACACCGCCGCCGCAGGTCCACTGCTGCGCAGTTGCTCCTGGGGACGGTTCAGGCCCGTCAGACCGTTGAGACGCCGATCGAACCGACCGCTGTGGCGGCGCCAGCCCTGCGGCTGGAGCGCGATCTCGGCCACACCGATGCCCACATCCTCCAGGGCGGCGGTGGCCACCTCCAGCAGGGGTTGGCGTAGGGGATCGTCCGCCGCCAGGGCCAAGGCGTCGACGCTGCCACCCCTGCCGGACAGCAGTTCCTTCAAACGGTCAAAAGGCAGTTGTCGGCCCATCACCTGCTTGTAACCGGCACACCAGGGGCGTGGGCTGATGTATTCGAAGTTCACCGTCAACAGCGCGCGCGCAGGCTCCAGGGGGGTAAGAGCCAGGTAGTCATTGTTGAAGCCGAAGCGGCCGCTCCCCAGCGGGTCGCCCCACTGCAGCAGCACATCGCTGCGGTAACCCTCAGGCACCACCAGTTGGTCCCGCAGCATGACACGGGCGTAGAAGCTTCTCTGGGCGGCGGCATTGAGGCCGTCGCTGGGCAGGGGGATGGGACCGAGCAGGGGCGCAAAGGGCCGACCAGCGGCCCGGTTCATGGACGCCAGTCCCAGCGGCGCCGAATGGTTGGGAGATCCGCCGGCCCGGGCGCGACCGGCGATGGCGGCGGCGCTCAGACCCAGCAGTTGAATCAGTAGCGAGCGTCGACTGAAGCAGCGCTCAGACTCTGGCGTCGGCACAAGCCTGCGGGTGTCGTTGTGATCCACTCGGTCCCATGCCGGCATGACGACGTTCAGCGGAACTGAGGCAACCTGTCAACATCAAAACTGCGTCGCAGCGCCTCGCCGATACTGAGGCCCACCGGCAGGTCGCCCGAGAATGAGCTGCCTGTGATTCGCTTGTACAACTTTGACTCAACCAGCCTGTAGGTGCTGGCCGGCAAAGGAATGTCGCCAGCTTTTTGGACAAGGCCGAGGCCGTTCAGCACAGTGAAGGTGCTGAACTTCTGCACTTCAGGCCTGGTTGAGAGGGCCTTGTCATTGATATAGATGAACAGCGGCCTGGACAGCGGCTGATAGCGACCCGCCTGCACGCTGGCTACCGATGGACTGACAGCGCCCGAGGACGTTGAAACAGCAAGGGCGCGGAGTTTCTGCTGATTGGCTTTGTAGTAGCTGAATCCGAAATATCCCAGAGCTCCAGGGTTCTGGGCCACGCACTTGACAATGACGTTGTCGTCTTCACTGGAGACGTAATCTTGGCGCGAGTTGTCAGCGCTACCGTTAATGGCCTTGTTAAAATAGTCGTAGGTCCCTGAATCCTTACCAGGTCCGCAAAGTTTGATCGGTTGGTCGGGCCAGTCGCGGTTCACTTCATTCCAGCGATCAATCTTGCCCTGGGCCTGGCGTCCCCAGAGCCGGGCCAGTTCGTTGGTGCTGATCTGTCTGGCCCAGGTATTGGAGGGATGAACAACGAGTGTCACAGCATCAAAAGCCATCGGCAGCTCAATGAAGCTGATCCGATTGCTGGCGCAGGCCTTCAGCTCCTTGCTGTTGATCGGGCGGGATGCATTGGCAATGTCAAGTTGCCCTGCACAGAAGCGCCTGAATCCGTCTGATGTCCCTGATTCTTGAAGATCAATCTCCGCCCGATTCCCTGCAGCCTGGAAAGCCTTGACCGCTGCGGACATCAGGGGGAAGACTGTGCTGGAACCACCGATCCGGATACGGGCCTCCTTGGCGCCGGCCTCCTTGGCCGGCGGGACAGCATGGACAACGGCTGGGGCTGACAGGATCGTGACCATCACTGCCGCCAGCCGAATCGAGAGGGCTGCGAACCAAGGGGAGCTGCAGGAAGCCATGGAAAAGGTTGCGGGCCTTGCGCGGAGCTAAGCACCAGTCAAGCCAGCCTTGATTATTGATGGGTTAAGGAGTCAGCATTTGCCGTGCCATGACCCTCATGATTTTCGGCCATACCCTGCTTGAGTTTCTGCAGACGTTGCTCCAGGTCATGCAGCATCTCCAGGCCGAACATCGGCAGGTCCTGCATCGCAAACCGCACCGTCTCGCGGTTCATCTCCAGCACTTCACGATCGCCAAGTACCACGGCGGCATTGCACCGGCAGCATTGGAGCGGCAGCAGTGCACCGGCGGCACTGGGGATCCACCCGTGCGCCGATGCCGAGCACCGTCCTGAACCGATCAACTTGACGCGATCTCCGCCCCTACGGAGCTGCACCTACCCAGACACAACACCAGCGAGCCTGTCAGCGATGTCAGCCGCTGCGAAGATCAGCTCGCCTTGATTCACACGACGCGGAATGCGGCCGGCCGCCCGGGCCGCGAGGTGTTCAGCTCAGAATTGCTGTTGGTGATCATGGCCTGGGGGCAGGGGAACCTGATCCTGGACGTTGCGCCGCTGTCACCCCTGACACCCGTACAGGTTGCGGTGGGCGAATGCACGACTCTGCAGTCCCCCATGGCGTCCGATTCCATCGCTTGCCGCCGTGATGCTGCAGAGTCGTTGGACTTGCTGAAGCTGAACAGGATGCAACGTCAGCTCGCCGCCTGGCTGGGCTCGCTGCTCTGGCTGCTGCCGGGGGCCGCTCTGGCCAGTGCACCACCCGCCTGTGGAAGCGCCGTGCAGCTCCGCGCCAATCAGTCCCTGGCCAGTCTTGAGCAACGACAGCAAGTGGAAGATCAGGCCCTGCGGAACCACCCCACCGCCAGTTACTCCACCATGAACGGACCTGTGCTGAGGGAGCTGGAGAAACGTCATCAACGGGAAGCCTTGGTGCAGCAGCTCCAGGCAGAGGCCTTGAAGAAGAACCATTGCAGCTTGACTGTGGAGTGATCAACTCAGTCTCTGCAGCGATCCATCCACAACCGCCAATCTCCCGAGTCCTGATTTTGCAGTGGCGCCTCGGCCGGCAAGGCCATGGGCATGGATGGGCCGCCATTGCTGAGGTGATGGAAGGCCAAATGAATGTGGGCCGAATGTCATCGGCCTCCCGCCTGCCTGGATGATGCACCGGGGTGCAGGCCTTGGACGATGTCGCATCACCAGTCCCTCGCATGGCTGCCGTTGCACGGGCTGAAACTGGGGCCCAAAGCTGTCGATCCCCGCAGTCAACGATTCGGGTCAGGCAGGCACCGATCGGCGCAGCATCAGCACCAGGAGGCTGCAAGGACCATCGCGGCGACCGCGCAGCCGCTGCTCACGCCAGCAGGGCCACCTCGACGCACAAGCCCGGACCGAAGGCCATGGCCAGACAGGGGCCTGGTGCGTTGCTGCGCCGCAGTCGCTCGAGGATGAACAGCAGGGTCGGCGAGGACATGTTGCCGCAATCCCTCAGCACCGATCGCGAAGGCTCGATCAGAGCGGGATCGAGTCCCAGGGTCTCGGTCACCGCCGAGAGGATGCGGGGGCCACCGGGATGCACGGCCCAGCAGCCGATGGCTTCGAGCGTCAATTGATGCGCTGCCAACCACCCTTCCAGCCAGGGCCGCAGATGCTGGGCGATCAGGTCGGGGACCCGGGGGGAGAGGCCCATGACGAAGCCGTGATCCTCAATCGCCCAGGACATGGCGTCGCTGCTGTCGGGCACCACAAGGGAGCCGCTGGCGATCAGTCGCCCCAACCCCGGCGCGGCACCCGCGGCAGCCGGCCCCGCCCCGGAGGCCACCAGGGCGGCGGCGCCGTCGGCGAACAGGGCATTAGCCACGATCCTCTCCCCATCCCAGCCGTACTGCAGGTGAAGGCTGCAGAGCTCAACGGCACAGAGCAACACGCAGGCCCTGGCATCGGCACCCGTGAAGCCAGCCGCCACCCGCAGACCATTGAGGGCGGCGTGACACCCCATGAACCCCACATGGGTGCGGGCCACGCCCGCGGACAGCGGCAGGGCGGCCATCAGGGCCAGATCGACGCCGGGCGCGCGGAAGCCGGTGCAGGAGACCGTGACCAGGTGGGTGATGCGTTCGAGGGGAACCTGCGCCTGCTCCAGGGCCGCCCGCACGGCCCGCAGGGCGAGGGGCGGCGCCTCCTGGTTGTAGCGACGCATCCGCTCGCCGGTGCCGGGGCTGTTGGTGCCGAAGAAACTCTGTTCGGGGCTGGAGTTTGCGCCGCTCAGGTCCTCCAGCACGACGTGGCGCATGGCGACCCCGGTGCGGCGATGGAGCGTCTCGAGCAGCCGGCGCCGCGACGGGGAAGGATCCTGTTGCGGCAGGGCCACCCGGGCCGCGATCGTGGCGGCATCGCCCTGGGCCAGGCGATGGGGGGGCAGGGCGGTGCCCAGGCCGTGAATCGTCAGGGACATGGCGCTGGGCTGATCCGTTGCAGGGTGACACCATCGAGATGCTGGAGCAGGGGCGCCGTCAGGGCCGGCCAGCGCCCGGCTGCAGACACCAGGGCTCGGCTCAGACCGGGGCGCCGCAGGGCGAAGGCCAGGCCATGGCAAAAGCGCTGCCGCGAGCCGATCAGTCGGGCATGGCGGCGGCTCCATTGCCGCTCAAGGCTCCTGTTCCAATCCTTTTGACCCTGCAGCACCAGCGGTACGACCGCCAGAGCCCCCACCAGGGCCCAACCCATGCCCTCGCCTGTGAACGGCTCGACGTAGCCGGCGGCATCCCCCAGCAGCAGCACCCGTTCGGCCGCCAGGGGCTTGCAGCGACGGGTGAGGGCTGGCGTGGCACGCCAAGTGGCGGCGGCGGCTTGCGGCAGGGGATCAAAGCCGGCCTCGGCGAGCACGGCAGCGGCGCTGGCGGCGGGCCCCCCGGCGGCGATCAGCTGGGGCCGATCGAAGGCCGCCGCCAGGTTGAGGGCGCCCGCTTCATTGCGCACCAGGCCCACGTAGCCATGCCGGCCGACGGCCATGTGGATCGTGCCGTTGCCATATCCGCCCACCCCGGCCTCCAGCTCGCAACCGGCGCCGACCCTGGCCCCGGGGTTGATCCGCGTTTCAATCGGCAGCTCCGGGCCCAGACCAGCGCTGCCCAGGCCCGAGGCCACCAACACGACCCGGGCGCTGGTGATCTGGCGCTGGTCGCCGCAGCGCAGCAGCACCTGCCGCCCCCCCGGCGAGGGTCCCGCCACGGTGGCCTCCCACGGCGTCCGCAACACGGCGCCGGCAGCGACGGCGGCCTCGCACAGGGCCAGATCGAGGCGGCTCCGGGAGAGGGACCGGCCCGCCGGCAGGGCGAGTTCCAGCTGCTGCCCTTGCAGGCCGAGGCGGATCCGCCCGAGTGGATCGGCGCCCAGTTCCGCGAGTAGATGACCCAGTCCCGCCTGCTCCAGGGCCCTGAGGGCTACGCCATTGAGGCAGCTGCCGCAGATCTTCCAGCGAGGAAAGAGCCGCTTTTCGACCAGCAGCACCCGCAGCTGGCAGCCCGCCAACTGGTGGGCGGCCAGGGCACCGGCGGGTCCGGCCCCGATCACGATCACATCCCACTCGGGTGTGCTCATCCTGCCTGGGGCGAACAACCCGGACGGCGCCAGCACAGCAGGTAGCGCTCCGGCCAGCTGCGCCGCAGCGCAGCCCCCTCCAGGCCCGCCCGGGTCGCCAGGGCCCGCACCTCCGCCAACTGGAAGGCGCCCTGCACCGAGACCGGACCATCGAAATGGACGATCGGAGAGCGACTCAGCAACCGACAACCCGCCCAGGCCAATCCGTAGCCCAGGGGACTGCGGATCAGGTCATTGACCAACACCAGGACACGGCTGGC
>CAIKWV010000402.1 GCA_903831165.1 uncultured cyanobacterium | reverse complement strand
CGCCAGCTGGGCCACCACCCGCCCCCTGGGGATCCGCCGCCGTGATCGCATCGAGATCCGCTATGTCTCCGGTGGCGACTTTGTCGCCCGCAAACTGCTGACGATCGCCGAGGTACCCCAGGGGGGACTGGCCTTTCTGATGCAGGGTGATTCCCATTCGGTGCTGGAGGCCACCCACATGGCCTGCCAGATGGCCTGTGACGGCCTGCATGGGGCACCCCTGCGAGGCATGCTGCTGTTCGACTGCGTCGCCCGTCGCTCCGTGCTCCAGGACGAACGCATCCAGGAGGAGATCCAGCGCATCAACGCCGTGCGTGGCGGTCTGCCGGTCGGAGGCTTCTACACCTACGGCGAAATCGCCCGCACCAAGGGGGCCGGCGGCTTTCACAACCAGACGCTGGTGGCCCTCGCCTTGGCATGAACGAGGTTCCCTGGTCGCTGCACCTGCTCTCGGAAGTGCTGGCCGCCTTCTCGGTGGAGGATCCGCACGCCCTGCGCAACGTGATCAATCGCGTGGCGGAGGCGGTGGATGCGGAGGTGGTGGCGATCCTGCGGCAGGGGTCGATCAGCCATTGCATTGGCCTGAGTGCCGCCGAGCAGCCCAAGCTGATCGCCCACGCCAGCGAGCATCCCAGCAGCATCGAGCTGGCCTCCGGTCATCTGCACACCTACTGGGCGCCGCTGGGGGAGGGGGCGCTGCTGGTGGTCGGGCGACTGACGGAGGCCTTCAATCTCGAGGAGCGGTCGCTGCTGCGGGCCAAGGGCCGCAGCATTCAGCTCAGCGCCCAGGTGCTGCAGGCCTTGACCGCCGAGCGGGAGGCCAAGGACGCGGCCCTGCGCCAAGCCACGCACGATGCGATGACCGGTCTGCCCAGCCGCTCGCTGGTGCTGGAGCGCCTGGAAGCGATGCTGACCACCCAGGCCAACGCGAAACGGGTGGCGACGGTGCTGTTCGTCGACATCGACCGCTTCAAACAGATCAACGATGTCCATGGCCATGCCTCCGGGGACCAGTTCCTGATCGCCGTGGCCGAGGTGCTGCGCAGCGTCGTGCGCAGTGGCGATCTCGTCGGTCGGCTCTCGGGCGATGAGTTCGTCGTCATCACCCTCACCGCAAGCCCCAGGGACGCCGAATCGCTGGCGGCCCGCATCATCGAGCAGGTCAGCCGGCCGCTACTGCTGAGCGGCAAGTTGGTGAGCCATTCCCCCTCGATCGGCATTGCCTTCGCGATGGCGGGGGACAGCGCCGAAAGCCTGATTGAAAACGCCGACATGGCGATGTATCGCGCCAAGGATCGGGGCCGCGGTTGCTACGCCATCTACGACCGCAGCATGCGGCTGGACGCCCAGCACCGGGCTGCAATCGAGACCGACCTGCGCCGCGGCGTTCGCCAGGGTGAAATCAGGCCCTACCTCCAGCCGATCGTGACCCTGCCAGATCGACGGCTGATTGGCTTCGAGGCCCTGGCGCGCTGGCAACATCCACGGCACGGACTGCTCGCCCCGAGTGAATTCATCGGCGTGGCGGAGGACACCGGCCTGATCGTCGAGATCGACACCCTGATCCTGAAGGAAGCCTGCGCCGTCGTCGGCGGCTGGCGCCATACCCATCCCGAGCAACCGCTGCGGTTATCGGTGAATGTTTCCGGGCGAACCTTCGTCGATCCCTGCCTGCCGGATCACGTGGCCGCGGCGCTGTTGTCCTCCGGCCTGGAGGCCGACAATCTCTATCTCGAAATCACCGAGACGATGCTGGTGGAGGACATCGAATCGACCACCCAGGTGGTGGAGCGTCTCAAACAGCTCGGCGTGCGGCTGGCGATCGACGATTTCGGCACCGGCTACTCCTCGCTGCTCTACCTCAAGCGTTTCCCGGTCGGCATTCTCAAGATCGATCGCTCCTTCATCGACGGTCTGGGGGTCGATCGGGAGGATGAGGTGATCGTCAAGGCGGTGATCGGCGTGGCCCGGGCCCTGGACATTGACCTGGTGGCCGAAGGCGTGGAGACCGAGCGGCAGCTGGAGATGCTGGTGGATCTGGGTTGTGATTACGTGCAGGGTTATCTGTTCGGACGGCCCTGTGATGTCGACTCCGCCCGAGCCCTGCTGCATCACCCGGAGCGCATGACCAACACCACGAGTCCTGCCTCCCCCAGAACCTGGGGAGAAGGCTCTGGAGCCAGCGACGCTGATCAGGGCAGCGAACCCGGGCGACCAAACAGGTGACCCTGGCCCCAGCGACAATCCATGGCCAGTAAGGCGAGGCGTTGGCTGTCGGTTTCGATTCCTTCCGCCACCACCTCCAGGCCCAGATCGTGTCCGAGGCTGATCATGGAGGCGATCATGCGTTCCAGGCGGCTGTCGCAACCGATCGCGGCCGTGAAGGCACGGTCAATCTTGATGCCGTCGATCGGCAAGCGGGCCAGCCAGGAGAAACTGGCGTAGCCCGTGCCGAAATCATCGAGGTGAACACGCACACCGTGGTTGCGCAGGGCGGTCAAGGCCTGGGCGCCACGGCTGGCATCCCTGAGAATACGGGTCTCGGTGAGTTCCAGGACCAGCCGGCGCGGATCCACCGCCAGAGTCTCGATCCGTTGCAACAGATCGGCCGCAAATCCTGGCTGCTCCAGCTGTAGCGGGCTGATGTTGATGGCCAGGCTCCAGTGATCCGGCCGCTGGGGGTGGTGCTGGAGCTGACGCAGGGCCTCGTCAATCACCCAGCTGCCCAGTTCCAGCACCATGCCAGTGCGCTCGGCTTCCAGAATCAACTGCTCGGAATCGATCGGCAGACCCTGGCTTGGCTGCAAGCGAACCAGCGCTTCATGGCCCAGGACTTCCTCAACACCAGGGTTTGAAGTGAGCGGCCCGGCGTTGTTCCTGAGCGAGACAATCGGCTGATAGGCGAGAGTGAGATTCTGATTGTGGATCGCCAGCCGCAGTTCCTGATGCACCCTGCAACTGCTGCGAAAACGGGCTTCAATCGTGGCGTCGTGCAGGGCGAGCGATTCATTGGCGCTGCGTTTGGCGTGATACATGGCGACATCAGCCTGACGCAATAACTCATCGCCATCGGCTGCAGGGTCACCGGTCACCGTGATGCCCACACTCATGCAGGTCTCGAAGCGGTGGTCATTCAACAGCCAGGGGGCGGCAATGCGCTGTTGCAGCCTGCGGGCGATGGCGATGGCTTCCGTGCCGTCAGCAATCGAACCGGTCAGCACCACAAACTCATCACCACCGAGACGCGCAACCGTGGCCTCGGCGGGCAGAGCCTCCTGCAGGCGCCTGCTGATTTCGATCAACAGTGCATCGCCAACCTGATGACCATGCATGTCATTGACATCCTTGAAATGGTCGAGATCGCAGAAGAGAACTCCGATCTGACCACCCTGATCCCCCAGGCGTGCGAGGGCCAGCTCAAGCCGCTCCCGCAGGCCCCGGCGATTCGGCAGTCCGGTGACCGGGCATTCCCGCACCAGCGTGGCCAGAGCCAGTTGTTGTTGCTGCAATTCCTGGTTGAGTCGATCACTGTGCTGGCGCTGTTGTTCAATCCGCTCAGCCGTGGCCTGCAGCTCCTGATGAGAAACGCGGGTGCTGATATCACGGATGCAGAAAATCAACGGCGCCGGCCGTTCCGTTTCCACCGGCCGCCATTCAATCTCACAGGCCTTGAGCGGCTGACGTTGCAGCAACACGGTCGTCGATCCGGAGATCTGCGAGGCACTGGCGAGCACCGCTTCCGACAACAGCGGTTGGCCCTGAGTATCCAAAGGCAAGAGGGACAGGATCGGATGGCCGAGGACCAGCATCCGCTGCTGGTTGATGAAGTGATCAAACGAACGATTGCACCACAGCACCAGGCCCTGATCGTCGGTGATCACCAGGGCATCGCTGATGGCACTGAGAGCGGCTTCCATGCGACCGAGGACGCGCCTCAGCTCCAGCAACATCGGCCCTTCCGGCCCATCCGCAGCAAGGGCAGCGGTGTCCGGAACCTTGGGAGTCATGTCCGGAGGCATGGGATTCATGCGTCAGCCGGGGTTCCATCCGGCAACGGGGTCAGGGTTGCACCGAACAGCCAGTCATCGTTCTGTTTCTCAGCGACGATGAAGTGCTCGGACACGATTTCCGAGCCGTCCTGACAGATGGTTTTCAGCCGCAAGGGGTGGGCCAGGATCGTGGAGACTTCCGTGGCCTGGAAGCGGGAGAAACCCAGCTGGTGGGACATCCGGAAGGCCTCCGGCAGGATCACGCTCAGGGGCTGGCCCCGGAGCTGCTCTTCGCTCCAGCCGTAGGCCAGCTGAAAGGCGTCGTTGATCGCCAGCACGCAACCGGTGTGGTCGGCCAGGACAAAGGGGCGATCGCCTTGGCGCAAGGCCTCGAGACTGGGAGCTTCCGGGCTGTCCATCAACCCTGCACCAACCGGGCGCCCACGGCCAGCCGGACAGCGGACGGGTGATGGGTACTGGAACAAGGGGATAAGGGAAAACCCAAGCGAGGTGAAGGAACGGTGAGTGGCTGGATCATAGCGAATAACAAACCCGAGGCTTGGAGGGCCGAAAACTTCAGGCCTTGCAGCGGCCGCTGATTCAGCGGAAGCCCGGCCAGCCACCACCCCATGGATCCCTGGCACCATCACACCATGACCGCCCGATTGGATGGACCATTCGATCGCCCCCTGGAGCCGTTCCGACGATCGCGCTGCCGCTCAATCGCTGCCCTGACTGACAACAGGAGGCCAATATTTGAGCCAATAGCCCACATGCCATCCAGAAGTAAAACAACAAATCACGTACTTCCTGTCGAAGCAAGTCAGTTCGCAGGTACGGGCGATTGCATCCATGCCGGCGTCCCGCTCCCTGTCCAGCGGACCGGTGCCCCCATTGAGCCGCCATCGGCAGCACGCTGACGCTCCGGCCCCACCCCCCAAGACACCTTGATCGTCAGGGCGCCCACCACCCCAAAGGCGATCGCCGGACAGCCAAGGGGCCCAGCTCAGTGCATGGAGGCTCTGTTGCTCAACTGCGGCGGCGAAAGCCCCGTTTGAGCCAAAGCGACACGTACACCAGCGCGACCAGCACCGGCACTTCGATCAGGGGCCCGATCACCCCCGCCAGGGCCTGCTGGGAGCTGATACCCCAGACGCTGATGCAGACGGCGATCGCCAGCTCGAAATTGTTGCCGGCAGCCGTGAAAGCCAGGGCTGCGGTGCGCGCATAGTCGAGCCCACTGCGCGCGCCCAGGGCAAAGGCAGCGCTCCACATCAGCACGAAGTAAAGAAGCAGCGGCAGGGCCACCCGCAGCACCTGGGCTGGGTTGGCGGTGATCGCCTGACCCTGCAGGGCGAACATCACCACGATCGTGAACAGCAGCCCATAAAGGGCCAGCGGACCGATCCTGGGCAGGAAGCGTTCCTCATACCAACGCAGGCCTCTGGCGCGCACACCGATCTGCCGGGTCAGAAAACCGGCCACCAGCGGAATCCCGAGAAAGATCAGCACCGCCCTGGCGATCTCCCAGAACGAAAAGGTCACCACCTGGCGCTCCAGCCCCAGCCAGGCCGGCAACACCTGCAGATAAAACGTTCCCAGCAGGGCGTAGATGAGCACCTGCAGGATCGAATTGATCGCCACCAGCAGGGCGGCGGCTTCCCGATCGCCCTGGGCAAGATCAATCCAGATCAGCACCATGGCGATGCAGGGGGCGATGCCGATCAGGATCAGCCCGGTGCGGAAGGCCGGTTGATCCGGCAGGAACAACCAGGCCAGGGTGAACATCAGCAGCGGTCCCAGCCCCCAGACCAGGGCGAAGGCCAGCTTCAGCAGGCGCCGGTCCCGGGCGACATGGCCCAGCTCGCCATAGCGAACCTTCGCCAACACCGGGTACATCATCAACAACAGGCCGAAGGCGATCGGCAGGGAGGTGTGATCCACCTGCACCGCAGCGAGCATGGCCTGCAGGCCCGGCACCAGCCGGCCCAGCAGCAGCCCGGCGGCCATCGCCAGCAGGATCCACAGCGGCAGCAAGCGATCGAGCCAGGAGAGGGAGCTGAGCACGGCGGCGTCCGGGGCCGGCGTCGCGAGCGGAGGCGGAGCGGAGTGATCGTTCATCGGGCAGCAGCGGCGGGGACGGCGATCGGGGGCTCCATGCCATCAGAAGACAGGCTGGCGGACCCTGGGCCGGATTTGAGCCCGATCACGCGGCCTCGCCCCCGGCACCCGCCCCGGAGCGGAGGGCGGCCGTCGACGACCGGAGCGCGTCGACAACCAAGTCAGGAGAACCGGTCTCACGGTCGCGATAGCAAAAGCTCCGTGGACAGGGTGTCAGAAACTCGTGTAGTCTCCTGACACACCAGGACATAACAGGACCGATCCAGTCGTCATGGCTGTTCCGAGCAAGATGGCTGTTCCAAGCGAGAAGACTGTTCCGAGCGAGAAGACCGTGCTGAGCGAGCAGATCCTTGAAGCGGCAGGCAAGTGCCCTGAGGGATTCCTGCTG
>CAIKWV010000401.1 GCA_903831165.1 uncultured cyanobacterium | reverse complement strand
TTCTGGAATTGGATGGCACTGCGTGACATGACTTGACTGGTAGATGCGTACCAGTATATGTGCCTAGGCTGCCCTGCGCGGAGTGAGCTGGGTAATCAAGATCCAGGTTGAGGCGCTGGCAGCCGATCGTCTCGGCATCAGGCCGTGCCCATTCACTCCCACTCGTCCAACGCCTTGGCGGCCTCCTTGGTCTGCCATTGCTGTCGTGCTAGCAGCTGGTGTGATACGCATTGGATTGAGCTGTATCATCGCCATCAGCGTCTGCCTCGCCGCAAAGCGCAACGCCAAGGAGGACAACCCATGCAACGTCTCATCGCAGTCGCCGCCATCTGTGGCCTGTTGTCGAGTGCGGCATTGGCGCAAGAGATCCGTCTCTATGACCCATCCATCCGCCCCATGCCCAGGGACGGGGTCGTGAAACTCTATGGCGCGGGTGGGCCCAACACAGCCATCCAGAAAGTTGCGGATGTATGGGAAAAGAAGACGGGCAAGCGCGTGGTCATCACTGCTGGACCCGAACGGTCCTGGTCTGCCAGGGCTCAGGTCGATGCCGACATTCTTTGGGGCACGTCCGAACAATCAATGACAGCGTTCCTGGAAACCTATAAAACCTTCTCCTCGAAGCAGGTTGAGCCAATCTATATACGGCCTACGATCATTGCCGTCAAAAAAGGCAATCCCAAGCACATCCAGCGTTTCGATGATCTTCTCAGCCCTGGCCTGAAAATCGTTGTCACCGAGTCGGCGGGGCTTGCCAACACGTCGGGCACAGGGACCTGGGAGGATGTGGCGGGCCGCCTCGGACGGCTGGAGGACATCCGTTCGTTCCGTCGCAACATCGTTGCCTTTGCGACGGGATCGGGCGCAAGCCTGAAGGCATTCAAGGATCTCGACGCCGATGCGTGGATCACCTGGCCGGATTGGCCGGTTACCCATCCGGAGTTGTTTGATGCCGTCGCCATTGCGCCTGAGCGGCAGATCTGGCGAGATCTGAACGTCGTGCTGTCGCCACTCGCGGACCCAGAAGCCAAGGCGTTTCTTGAATTTCTGATCACCAAGGAAGCTCAGGCCCTGATGAAGACCGAGGGCTGGATCCGCTGAATGGGTGATGCCTCCTCCTCCGGAGAGGGTCCGTTCTCTGGCGCGCAGTTCGCGCAGGCCGCTGCTGAACCGCGGGCGTCGCCGATCGATCGCTGCGGCCGTTGGGTCGTGAGGGCAGGGGCCGAACAAGCCCCGCCCTTGGCGGAAGGAAGCAGCCCGTGGTGGGCGAGCGGCGACAGACGGCGAGGGGATCACCTCTGCCCGCTGGCTTGCAGCAGATCAGCGGTCCCAGTGGGCGAGGTGGGCCGTCGGGTTCCAGAGGCCCGAGCCGATCGGGAGGCGTTGGCCGACGCTGACGGCGCCGTGTTCGGGAACGCGTTCGGCCTCCTGGGGCCGGCAGCAAAGGCAGCGAACGGTCAGGGATTAAGCATTGCTACCCATTTGCCTTGCAAAAGGGGCTTAAGTGGTAAAGAGCGCAGAGATAAACCATGACGTTTAAACCCGGCGACCTGATCAGCCTCAGCCAAAAGCCTGCGACCACCTATCAGGTGGTCAACATCGACGACTGCAGCGATTGCGTCTGGGTGAGGCGCTGGCCCCTCGATGCCCACCGCTCGCCGACCTTTGCTGTGCAGAGCGCTCAGATCCAGCCGGCTTTGTCGGAGGCGATCCGATGATTCCGCCCCTGGCTGCGGTGCTGAACCGCCTGCTGTGCCAAGCCTGGAGGACCGTGCTGGTGGCTGCGGTGATTGCCGGCGCCGCTGA
>CAIKWV010000400.1 GCA_903831165.1 uncultured cyanobacterium | reverse complement strand
GGTAGGGGCCGCCGTTGTACAGCCACTCGTCGAGGCTGGCGGCTTCCCAGATGGGGTAGAAGTGCAGGCCGATGGCGTTGCTGGAGGGAACAACGGCACCGGAGATGATGTTGTTGCCGTACATCAGCGAGCCGGCGACGGGCTCCCGGATGCCGTCAATGTCGACGGGGGGGGCGGCGATGAAGGCGACGATGAAGCAGATGGTGGCCGCCAGCAGACAGGGGATCATCAGCACACCGAACCAACCGACATAGATGCGGTTGTTGGTGGAGGAGACCCACTGGCAGAAGCGTTCCCAGCTTCCGGAGCGGCCGCTGCGAAGGGCAGTGGTCATGGGGAAAAGAGCGGGATTGGAACAGAGGGATGCCGATGGCCGGCCAGGCGATAGTGCCTGAACCCGGCCCTTGACCCGCCCGGACCTGCCGTGGTGGGTCAACTCTGGAGCGACAACGTTGTTGATCAGCCGGTCGGTCAGCCTTGAAGACGAGCGAGGTCGCCGTCCACTTGACAAACCTGCGACGATCGCTTCGGCTATCTCCCCAGCACAGGCAATTGGATGCTACGGCGAAGTTTTGCTGACGCACGCCGTGAAGCCCTCAGCAGGACAATCGATAAACAATTTCATGAAGTTGTCTGAAGTTGCGCCGCGTTCAGCAGCCGGATCGTCCCGCTCCAGACTCCGGAATCTGAGGTGCCGGACAGGGCGACGCATCCCGACCCTTGAAACGAACCGGGCCCCGGCTGCCGGCCCTCAGGCCGCCAGCGCCTGCTGCTGGAGCCAGGTTCTCCCCTGGCTGACAAAAGCGGCCCAGTCAAGCTTTTCGCTTTCGGCGGCCTGGGCCACCAGCAGGGCGGAACGGCGGCGGATCTGCTCGAGATCCGGTTCGCTCACGCCACTGGATTCGGCCAGCACATCGGCCATCGCCCGACCCACCACCCGGGTCAGATAGGCGGCGCTGAGGGCCTGCACCGCCCCCGCCACCAGCCAGGTGGCGCCGTGGAGCTTGAGCACCGTCAGCAGCGCCTGACTGCTCCACTCCACCAGCCCCTGGGCCAGGGCCGCACGGCCGAGTTCCGTGGCTGCGGCCCGCAGCTGATCCAGGTTCCAGGGGCAGTCCCACAGCCGGGCCATCTCCTGGAGCATCAGGCCATTGGCGATCGCCAGCACCACCAGATCGACACTGGGCAAGGGGGAGGCGAACACACCAGCGGCGACGATCCACTGGGTCCGCTGCTGCAGGCCCTGCCACTCGCGCCGCCGCAGCAGCTCCAGCTCCGCTTGCCAGCGGCCGTGCATCAGCTCGAAGCTGCGCAGGGCCGTGGCCGCACGCAGCCCCTGATCCCGCCGTGCCAGCCACTGAACCAGGGGTTCCAGCGTCCGGGCCAGGGTCTGTCCCTGGCCGTCCCAGAGCAGCACCTGCGTCGGATCCAGGGCCGACCACTGGCTGGCCAGTTCCTCCAGCAGAGCGCCCTGATCCAGTGGCAGCGGCGCCTGGATCAACAGCCAGATCGGTTGGCGGTGGGCCGTGGACTGGCTGGGGGCCTGGGATTGCAACCACAGCAGTTCGGCGGCCGTGAGCGGAAGCTGCAGATGGAACAGCAGGCCATCGGCCCGTTCCAGCGCCAGGGGCCAGCGGCGATCGGCGCTGCGGCTGGGCAGGGGCTCCGCCCAGTGCAGGCAGAGAGGGCGCCGGGCGCGCAGGGCCTCGACAAAGCGGGGCTGCAGTTCAGATGGAGGCAGCTGGCAGCCCGCCAGGGCCAGGGCCAGCTCCTGGCGCTCCAGGGTGCTGCGCAGATCCGAGAGCTCAGTCCGCCGCTGGCCTTGAGCAGCACCGCCGTCCGGGTCGAGCTTCTCGAACTGGCTGAGCACCGCCTGGCAGCGCACCAGCCAGCCCTCGAGGTCCAGCGGCAGGGAGGGAACAACGCGACGCCGCCGGGACAGCAGCCACCAGCCCCCGGCCAGGGCACCGGCCCCGAGCAGGGAACCCCCGTCGAGATGCAGCAGCTGGCCCACCGCATCGGTCACCAGGAGCGCACCCGCCCCCAGCACGATCGGTCGGCGCCAGAACGGAGCGACAGCGCTGGCGGGGACGACCGCGCTGCCGGGAATGACCGCGGCGGCCGCGGGGACGGAGGGGGAATCCGGGCGGTTCACAGGGGGCGCCGAGGGCTGAGCTTCTTTAGCTCAGATGCTGGGAAGGGCACCAGCAGACGGCCTTCGGCGACACCATCCGCCATGGCCCGATCCCCATAGCCTGGGCATGGCCCCAAGTTCGATCGATCAAGGCGTGATGGTGGATGCCCTGATGTGCCTGCGACCTCGCCAGCGGGAGGAGCTGCACCGTCGTCTCGCCCTGCTGCAGGACGAACAGCGTTGGCATGGAGGTCTGCCGGTGTTGCTGCTGGACCGCTGCTGGTTGCGACTGGAGAGCGTGCGGATTGATCAGCTGGCCAACCGGCTGCCGCCGGATTCCAGCCGCGAGGCGCCCGAACTGGCGCGCTACCGGGAGCTGCTGGCGGCGGGACTGCAGGAATGGCAGGCCCAGCAACTCTGCTGGCAGGAGTTCGGTGGCGATGCCTGCCGCGAAGCGCTGCAGCGCTTCTGGCGGGCCCAGGAACGGGGCAATCAGGGCTGGACCCTGGAGCGCTATCTGGCCCTGGTGCAGCAGTACCGCCAGCGCTTTCTGAGCCAGGAGTGCCGCCCCCTGCCGCTGCTGGTGCTGGCCCGACAGGGGCTGCCAGCCGCCAGTCAGCATGCCCTGCACTGGCTTCACGCCGAGACGGATCATGCCCGTCGCTCGATGCGCCACACTTGCGCCTGAATGCGTGCTGCGGGCATGGCCGACGACACCAACACTCCCCTGAACACCAGTGGATCCGAGGACTCGGGCCGCGGTCGTCGGGAGGGAGCGCCGCGGGAAATCAGGCAGCGGGACGGGGGGCAGCGCTCGGGGGGACAGCGCGATACCGGTGGCTTCCGGATCCGGCTGAGTGACAACGAACTCCAGGCTGCCCGGACCCTGCAGGAGGCCTTCGGGCTCCGCTCCACCGTGGCCGTGCTGGGCTTCGCCCTGCGCACCCTGGCCCAGCAACTCGAAGCCGGCCAACTCCAGGACCTGGTGGCCCAGCAGCAGGCCCAGGCCGCTCAGCGCCCACCCGCTCCCAGGGGCGGCGGAGAACGGGATGACCGGCGCGGCGAGGGCCGGGGTCAGGCTTCTGGCGGTGGCGGTGGGGGTGGTGGCCGAGGTCCACGCATCGACCCCTTCGCCAGGCCCAGCCGCCCGGTGGCAGCCAAGGCCGAGGCTGAAGTCTCGGAGCCGGAAGCCGCTGAACCACTGGACGGCGAGCAAGCCCCTGCCGACCAGACCGACAGCGATGCCGTTGCAGCGGTGAGCGATCAGGCCGATCCATCGGGAGCCGAAACGGCCTCGGAGGCCAGCGAGCCTGTGGCGGAAGCCGCCGCGGTCAGCGCTGGTGAAGCCTGAAGCAGCCGGCGCCATGGCCATTCCCGATCCCGGCATCGCCCCGTCCGGCTCCGCCGGCCCCAGCGGTCGGCCGCGGGTGCTCTCGGGGGTCCAGCCCACGGGGGCCCTCCACCTGGGCAACTGGCTCGGGGCCATCCGCAACTGGGTCGATCTGCAGGACAGCCACGACACCTTTTTCTGTGTCGTCGATCTGCACGCCATCACGGTGCCGCACGAGCCGGCGCGCCTGGCGGAGGACACCCTCAGCACCGCGGCGCTGTATCTCGCCTGTGGCATCGATCCGCAGCGCTCGACGGTCTTCGTCCAGAGCCACGTCAGCGCCCACAGCGAGCTCTGCTGGCTGCTGAACTGCGTCACCCCGCTCAACTGGCTGGAGCGCATGATCCAGTTCAAGGAGAAAGCGCTCAAACAGGGGGCGGACGTCTCCGCTGGGCTGCTGGATTACCCGGTGTTGATGGCGGCTGACATCCTTCTGTATGACGCCGACCGGGTGCCGGTAGGGGAGGACCAGAAACAGCATCTGGAACTGGCCCGCGACATCGCCCAGCAGCGCATCAACGCCCGCTTCGCTCCCCGCGACGGCGAAGGCGAGCCGATGCCGATCCTCAAGGTTCCGGAGCCGCCGATCCTGCGGGAGGGCGCCCGGGTGATGAGTCTCACCGACGGCCGCAGCAAGATGAGCAAGAGCGATCCCAATGAGGGCTCACGCATCGCCCTGCTGGATCCACCGGAGTTGATCAGCCGCAAGATCAAACGCGCCAAGACCGACCCGCAGATGGGACTGGAATTCGGCAATCCCGAGCGACCGGAGGCCGACAACCTGCTGGGCCTCTATGCGCTGCTGGCGGGCCGCAGCCGCGAAGCGGCGACGGCCGAATGTGCCGCCATGGGCTGGGGCACGTTCAAGCCCTTGCTGGCGGAGGCCGCCGTAGCCGCCCTGGCCCCCCTGCAGCAGCGCTACCGCGAGTTGCGCAGGGACCCCCGCTATCTCAGCGAGGTGCTGCAGCAGGGCCGGGAGCGAGCCGGCAATGTGGCTGAAGCCACCCTGGAGCGGGTGCGCCAGGCTCTGGGCTTCCTGCCCCCGACCTGAAGCCGGCGCAGCGCCGCCCCAGCCGAACGCCTGGCCGAGGGCAAACGGACACACCGGTCAAGGAACGACCACGGGATCGCGGCGCTTCCCCAAGGACGGCAAGACACCCTGACGACCAGAACGCAGGCGCGCCAAGGCTGAACACTCTTCCAGCCAATGATCAGCCGAACTGATGATTCAAGCGTCATGATCGTTTGCTGACATTTCAAAGCCCGCGGCCAAGCGAGACCCAGGAGTCCTGCTCAGCGCAGGGATCTCGTCAAGGACGCGGTCGGGGACGGGCTGGCGGTACACACCGCGTCCAACTTGTCCAGGCCGGTCGCGACAGGGGTGGTCGTCCAGGGGCTGCAGCGGGCAGGGTCTCCTGGACCAACCGAATGCTTTGCCCTTGCTTCGCCGCCTCCAACCCCTGCTCCTCCAGCAACTGCAACCCTGGCTGCAGCCGATCCGTCCACCGATGCTCGGTTCGATGGCCTTGCTGATGACCGTGCCGCTGGCGGGACAGCAGCCCCATCCCCCCGCCAGCGCGATCCAGCGGCCCGTGGCCCCGGAGGTCAGAACCGCAGGACCTGGCCCCTACACGATCACGCCGGAGCGCCGGGCCCTGTTGAACACGATCCGCTACGCCGAGGGGACATGGCTGGGCGGTGCGGCCGAGGGATATCGCACCCTGTTCGGAGGAGGCCGCTTCCAGAATCTCGATCACCATCCCGAGATCACGGTGACTCGCGGTTACGTCAGTGCCGCCGCCGGGGCTTATCAGTTTCTGCCGGACACCTGGCGGGCCGTGGCCCGGGAGCTGAAGCTCTCGGATTTCAGGCCCGACAGCCAGGATCAGGCCGCCCTGCGCCTGGTGGACCGACGCGGAGCCCTGCGGAGCTTCGATCGCGACGGGCTGAGCCTGGAGGTGCTGGCCCGGTTGTCCCCGGAGTGGGCCTCCCTGCCGGACAGCCAGGGGGCCAGTGCCTACGGCCAGCCGGTCAAGGGCGGGATCGAGCTGCAGCGCTTCTATGCGCAGCAACTGGATCGACAGCGTCGGGGCCTCAGCGCCTGAGCTGGCGGGGATTGGCCGTCCGCTTCGTGGTTGATCCCCGCTTGCCCCTGCTGAAACCTGATGGGCGGGCGCTCAGGGCTCCAGATAAACGACCCGCCCACGCTCATCGTTGCCGACATCCAGCAACTGGCGATGCAGAAGCCGTTCAATCTCGGCATACACCACCTCACTGTCGGCTCCAAGGGGAAGCTGGATCTCCAGCAGGGCGTCATTGATGGTGAAGCCCCGGCGACCGGAACGACGGGCCAGCTGCAGCAACTGGCGCTCCAGGGGCGGCAGACTCGTGATTTCCGCAGCCCTGAGGGCGTCCTGCAGCAGCAGGGACTGGTTGGCTTGCTGCACCAGACTGGGAATCAGCAGCAGATCCAGCAACTGGCCCAGATAACAAAAGCCAAAGGTGAGCAGCCAAATCGTGCCGCTGATCGGGCGACGGTTGTAAAAGCGCTGCAGACCGCAGACACCGACAAGGGACAGACACCAGAGCAGGTAACTGACGGCCACACTGCGGCGCTCGGCTCCAGCCGCCAGGGCGGGCCGGTTGGAGGGAGATGGATGAAGAGTCACCGCAGCCCGATCTGGCCAGCATCACCGTAGGCCCATGGGCCGCAGACCGCAGACCCGGCAGCCGGATTGGCTATAGCCACAGCCATCGCTCGAGTTGACACAGGACCAGCGCTACACTTCGGCGACTGAAATAAGCGTGAGCGCTGGATGAAAGAATTCGCCAACCGGCCCGGGCATGAGGCTCATGACTTTCTCAGGCTGGGAGCTCTTGTTCTCTTTCTGATCTTCGCCTGCAACTGGCTGACCGCCTTGCTGCCACTGGCCTTGCTCAATCCGGCCTGGCAACTGGGTGCCATCCAGTCCCTGCATGGACTGGCCTTTCTGCCCCTGATCGGCACCTGTTTGCTGCTGCTGGACCCCAAGTCCGAGGCCAGCTCCGTCCGTCAACAGCTGGGCTGGATTCGCCGTGGCTGCTTGATGGCTTGCCTTGGGTTTTTATTCTTAATGCCTCTGCAGGCATCGGCCTTATGGCGCCTTGGCACTCTGGTGGAAGTCCCAGCCAATCGCACCATCGCCACCATCGCCGGTGCCCGCTCCGAAATCAGTTCCAGCAACACGCTCACAGAACTGAATGCCGCCCTGTCGAAGCTCCCCGGAGCACCGAAGTTGCCGCCTGGCTTCAACCAGCCCTTAGCCCTGGTTCGCCAGAACATGCAGCAGAAACTTGATGCAGATCTGAAGAAGTTGCGTACGGACCAGAGAATGCGGATCAACTACCGCAGGCTGTCGGATCTGATGCTGCTGGGCAAGGCCGTGATCCTCGATCTGGCCTTCGCAGTTTTCTTCGGTGCCCTGGCTGGTCTCAAGGCGCCGCGACTGCCGACCAAGCTGGGCCTGCTCAATCCCTTCAAGCTGCTCGCCAACAGCATCGAATCCTGGGATCGTGCATGGGCTTCCAGACGCAGGGCCGCCGAGATTGCCCGGCGACCGGGCCCGATCGAGCTGGCCCTGAAATCCCTGAACAAACAGCTCAAGTACATCCAGCGCCAAGGCAATGCCCGGCGACTCGCCGCCAGGACAGAAGGTTCACGGCGCAGCAGGCGCTGAGGCCTACAGGAGGGCCGTCCAGGAACGACTCCGTAGGATCCGAGAGATCCGAGCACCTGTGATTCCGTGACCAGCTCCCCGATTGCCGTTAGTCCACAGGCGGCATCGACCGAGAGCACCACGGCGGCCATCCAGCTTCCCAGAACCAGCGACAGCCCGGCCCTGCTGCGCATCCGCCACTCGATGAGCCACGTGCTGGCCATGGCCGTGCAGCGCCTGTTTCCCAAGGCCCAGGTCACCATCGGTCCCTGGACCGAGACGGGTTTCTACTACGACTTCGACAATCCCGAGCCCTTCACCGAGGCCGATCTCAAGGCGATCCGCAAGGAGATGGTCAAAATCATCGGCGCCCGACTGCCGCTGGAGCGGATCGAGGTCAGCCGCGAGGAAGCGGAACGGCGCATCAGCCAGCAGAACGAGCCCTACAAGCTGGAAATTCTGGCGGGCCTGCAAGAGCCGATCACCCTCTACACCCTGGGTGAGCAGTGGTGGGATCTGTGCGCGGGCCCCCATGTGACCAACACCAGTGAACTCAATCCCAAAGCCTTCGCCCTGGAGAGTGTGGCGGGGGCTTACTGGCGCGGCGACGAAAACAAGGCGCAACTGCAACGCATCTATGGAACGGCCTGGGAAACGGCCGAACAACTGGCCGAGTACCAGCGCCGCAAACAGGAGGCCCTGCGCCGGGACCATCGCCGGTTGGGCACTGACCTGGATCTGTTCTCGATCGAAGATGAGGCCGGTGCTGGCCTGGTGTTCTGGCACCCCCGCGGAGCGCGTATTCGCCTGTTGATCGAGGACTTCTGGCGCCAGGCCCACTTCGACGACGGCTACGAGCTGCTCTACACCCCCCATGTCGCCGACATTGAACTGTGGCGCACGTCAGGCCATCTCGATTTCTACGCCGAAAGCATGTTCGGTCCGATGCTGGTGGACGAGCGCCAGTTCCAGCTCAAGCCGATGAACTGTCCCTTCCACGTGCTCACCTATGCCAATCGGCTGCGCTCCTACCGGGAACTGCCGATCCGCTGGGCCGAACTCGGCACCGTTTACCGCTACGAGCGTCCCGGTGTGATGCACGGGCTGATGCGGGTGCGCGGCTTCACCCAGGACGACGCCCATGTGTTCTGTCTGCCGGAGCAGATTGGCGATGAGATCCTGCGGGTGCTGAATCTGACCGAACGCATTCTCAGCACCTTTGATTTCCGCCATTACGAGATCAACCTCTCCACCCGACCGGAGAAATCCATTGGCGACGATGCCGTCTGGGATCTGGCGACCCGGGGTCTGATCGAGGCCCTGGAGCGCAAGGGTTGGGCCTACAAGGTCGATGAGGGCGGCGGTGCCTTCTATGGGCCCAAGATCGATCTCAAGATCGAAGATGCGATCGGGCGCCTGTGGCAATGCTCGACGATTCAGCTCGATTTCAACCTGCCCGAGCGCTTCAATCTTGACTACGTCGCCGCCGATGGCAGCCGCCAGCGGCCGATCATGATCCACCGGGCCATCTTCGGCTCGCTGGAGCGCTTTTTCGGCATCATGACCGAAAACTACGCCGGTGATTTCCCCTTCTGGTTAGCGCCGGAGCAGATCCGACTGCTCCCCGTCACCGATGAGGTCCTGGCCTATGCGGAGTCCCTGCAGCAACAGCTGAGCGCCCAGGGCATCCGGGCCACGATCGATCGCAGTGGCGAACGGTTGGGCAAGCTGATTCGCAATGGCGAGCAGATGAAGATTCCCGTGCTGGCAGTCATCGGCGCCAAGGAGGCGGAAACCGCCACGATCAGCCTGCGCAGCCGCCGGGACGGGGACCTGGGCAGCCTGTCCGTGGCCGAGCTGATCGACCGGGCCACCGGGGCCAACCGAGGGCGCCGCGCCGGGCTGGTCGACGCCTGATCCGGCCGGGGAGCCTGGCAACGATGATCAGCCTTCCCCTTCCCAACAGGTAGCGGCCATGACCACGCTGCTGGCCGGCGACATCGGCGGCACCAAGACCCTGCTGAGCCTCCACGACGCCGCCAGCCTGGAGCCCCTCAGCAGCCAGCGCTACCCCTCCGCCGACTGGGATGACCTGGGGGCCATGGTGCGTGACTTCCTGAGCAGCACTGAAGCCCAGGGTCTGGCCCGGCCCGCTGCCGCCTGTCTGGCCGTCGCCGGCCCGGTGCACGCCGGTCGGGCCCAGCTCACGAATCTTCACTGGTTGCTGGAGGAGGCCGAGCTGGCCAGGGACTGCGGCATCGCCAGGCTGGAGCTGGTCAACGATTTCGCGGTGCTGATCTACGGCCTGCCCCATCTGCGGCCGGCCCAGCTCGAGACCGTGCGCCGCGGTCAGGCGGAGCCCGAAGCGCCCCTGTTGATCCTGGGGGCCGGCACTGGCCTCGGGGTGGCGCTGGGGGTGCACACCCCTTCCGGCCTGCAGGCCCAGGCCAGCGAGGCCTCCCACGGCGAATTCGCCCCCCGCAGCCAGCAGGAATGGGAGCTCAAGCAATGGATCCAGGCCGATCGCCAGCTGGAGCGGGTGTCCATTGAGCGGGTGGTCAGCGGTACGGGCCTGGGGGATGTGGCCCGCTGGCTGCTGGCGAAGCGGGATCCCGAAGGCTCCCATCCCCTGGCGGCCCATGCCAGCCG
>CAIKWV010000399.1 GCA_903831165.1 uncultured cyanobacterium | reverse complement strand
CGGATCGGGGAACTTGGCGGTCAGGTTGCAGGGTTCCACGACGGTGCCGTAGCTGCCGGTGGCGCCGGCTTCCAGCCAGCGCAGGGCACTCATCTGGCCGTTGCCGCCATCGGCGCTGGTGCCAGAAGGACCGGTCAGCATGCCGCTGGTGGAGGTGAGCTGGTCGGCCACCGCTCCGGGACGGTAGTGATTCGATCCGATCTTGGACACGACCGTCAGGCCGCTGAAGTAGGCGATCACATCCGGCGCACCTTCCAGGACATCTCCCCAGAGCACCCGCACCCTCAAGCGGGACCCCAGGGAGGCCGCCACGGCCGCGAACCGGTCGGCGCGGACATTGCGCAGGGGATCCGAGGTGCTCATCAGATAGGCGGTGCCAGGCGGAGCGGAGCCATCGGCGGCGACACCCCGATCAATCAAGGCCCGTCCCGCGCCAGCGCTGGTGGCCGCCAGCAACATCGAAGGCCGCAACCGCAGCTGATCCCAGGGGCGCCGCACCTCGCCGCGGGCGTAATAGGGGCTGACGCGAGCCGTGCCGCAGCGTCCGCCGCAGACCTCCGGCCGATAGCCAAAGCTGAAGGCACTGGTGATCGACTGACAGCCCACCCGCCAAGGAGCCGCCCAAGCCAGGGCATAGGCCTGCACCCGCTCCGGCGTCTGGCGCTCCACCTGGCGGCGGAGGCGGCGAAACTCCGCCACCGGCAGGCTGGTCCGCCCAGGCGCAAAGCGCACCCGGATCACCTGCTCGGCCGGGAGGTGGCGAACCTGCTGGTAATAGGAGCCGATCGCCTCACTGAGCGGATCGGCACTGTTGATCACCAGGGCCAAGTGGCGGGCACCCAGCGCCCTGGACTCATCCTGTTGATCTCCCCGACCTGGCCAGCCAGCCATCCCCTCCAACCCAAGCGGCCGGCATCCCACAATCGACAGGGTGCCAAGCCCCAGCAATAGCCTGGCCCAGTCACCGACCCGAGTGATCCCCGTTCCCCTGCCCATCGCTTGCTTCATGGATCCATGTTGGCGCGAGTGGCTACGGTCACCTGCCTGCTCCAGAGACTATGTCTGGGCCAGGCTGGATTTGATGCTTTGAACAGAATTAAAATATCAAACTCATGGCCACGATGAGTTCCGAATCACCATTCCATCTTCACCCGTTCAATTCTGCAGCTGAGTGAATAAGTTTTCCTTTCAGAAACTTACCTTTAGGCCTGCTCTCGTCCAGCTGCTGCGCCCCTACCTGGCGCCCCTGCTGGATCCGTCGCCGGCAGCGCGCCTGATCCGCCAGTCGGCTCGTCGCCAGTGGAAATTGCTGGCGCTCAGTGTCGGCAGTGGACTGGTGGGCTCGCTCAGTGAAGGAGCCACCCTGGGGGTGATTTTCCTGGCCGTCGGGCTGATGACCAGTAAGAGCAGCCTGAACCTGGCCAAGTTGCCGGCCCTGCAGGGCTGGCCATGGTTGGTGCAGCCGCTGGAAGCGCTTAGTCACTGGCCGACGCCGCTGGTGTTCGTGTTGCTGCTGGGTCTGGCGGTGGGCCTGCAGCTGTTGATGAGTCTCTGCACCTATCTCAATGGGGTTGCCAGTGGTTACTTCGGAGCCCGGCTCAGCCGGGAGGTGAAGGGGCTGCTCAACCGGCGCATCCTCAGCTTCACCTATGCCTGCGCCAGCCAGTACCGGGTCGGTGATTTGCTCGACTACGCCGGTAGTGCAGGCGATACGGTCCAGAGTCAGATCGGGCTGGCGAACCAGTTGCTGCTCAACATCTTCATGTTGGCGGTTTATCTGTCTGTCCTGATCACGATTTCGCCCTGGCTGTTGGTGGTGGCGATCATCCTGGCCGGCCTACTGACGGCCGTGCAGCGGCTGCTGTTGCCTCGCATCCGCCGCAACGCCCAAGCCCAACAGCTGGTGCAGGTGGAGATCGGCAGCCGCATCACCGAAAATATCCAGGGATTGCGCTTGCTGCACAGCAGCGGTGGCCTAGTGGCGGCCGGAAGCAGTTTTGAAGGTCTGCTGGGTGAAGACGAAAGAGTCAAGAGAAGCCAAGCCCGATTGGGAACCATCATCAGCCCCCTGTCGGCGCTGATGCCGATGGTTGCGATTGCCCTGATCGCCGGCTTCAGTGTGGTGGTGTTCGCCAACCGGGCCAGCGGCGTGTTGCCCAGCCTGACCACGTTTGTGCTGGCCCTGCAGCGCCTGAACATGCGCATCAGCGG
>CAIKWV010000398.1 GCA_903831165.1 uncultured cyanobacterium | reverse complement strand
GCCAGCCTCAACGAGGCCAGCCTCAACGAGGCCAGCCTCAACGAGGCCAGCCTCAGCGAGGCCATCGGTTGCCGCGGCTTGCTGGTGCATGCCGAATCCGAGCAGGCCCGGGGGTTCTATGAGCACCTGATCCCGGAGTTTTCGAGCTCACCCACCGATCCTTTGCACCTGCTGCTGCTGCTCAAGGACATCCGCCGCACGGTGGGCTCGCTGCCTGACCGTCAAGCCTCGCGGGGTTCGGATCCACTGGGGGCGGTGAGAGGCCCTCCAGATCCTGGCCTCCTGCCATGAGGCCTTTTCTGAGGAGGCTTATTTCGGCCAGATCCTGCTGTTTGCGGCCGCCCGGGGGCTCTCTCCTCCTCGCCGGGGCCGAGCAGCTGATGCGGTCGCGATACAGCGCCTTCGCCCTGGCCTCCAGGGATCCAGAGGCGATTGAGCATCTGCTGCGCACCCATCCCGCAACCGGCCAGACGGAAGCTCGTCGCAAGGCTTTGAAGGAAAGCTGCCGCAACATCCAGTGGATCAGCCTGGCAATACTCGATTCCCAGAATGGTGGCCCGCTCGATCAACACGGAACTGTGACCTTTGAGGCCCGCTGGCGCGATCGCGATCGCCGAGAAGGCGTGCTCAGGGAGTGTTCCCGTTTCGGTCGTGGAGAGGCCGGCGAGTGGCTGTATCTTGAGGCCCTCAGTCTCGGGGATGTAGCCGCCGAATGAACCGGAACGTGGTATCGGCTGCGATCAACATCCACTACTCCACCTCAGAGCATTCCATATCCCACTCCACCCGCTGACTCCAAGTCCTTCAGTTCGCTGGCGCCTTGATCGAGAATCCTTGATCCCTGAGCACGTGACCCGCATCGCCTTAGGCAGAGGCGAGGAAAGGACCGCGTTCCGGGCCTAGTGGCGGCTGCGGCGATCATGCCCAACATCGCTATTTTTAGCCGCTCCTCGCAGGCATGGCTGGTGCGGCCGACCTCGGTGACTGTCCGGATGATCCAGCCAGGGGCAGTCGGCAGGCATGCGCTGTCAGCACTGCGCCGGTAGGCCCTTGGGCGGCCGCCACCCACCCGCAAGTTGTTCGCAGGTCAAGTGATGCCCTGAGGCCGCGACACTCAGGTGGGCCAACGTGCAACTCCCCAGCTCCCGCTCGATTGGCCAATCTCAGAGAAGTCAATCGGCGCGACAGGAGTCGAACCTGCGATCAAGTGCTCGAGAACCAGGCTCGACGCCATGGCCAGGCGGAGGAAGGGGTGCAGGAGCAAAGGTTGATCATCCGCTCGAGGTCTGAGACCCGGGCTGAGTTGGAGAGGCCGATTGACCCACAGCCTCTCAGGGCTCGTCAGCAGGGGGGAGATTAAACTGATTGATTGCCCTTGGCATTGAACTGCCAGGCACCTCCATGACAAGGCTCCAGCTGGTGCTGGCTGGTTCAGAGTGTGCAGGGTGCTGGAATGGCCGTTGTCGTCGCGTGCAGGTTGACGATTCCGAACACTGATGGTGATGTGCGCCAAGACTGAGCAGTGGCCTCGGCGCCACTGGACTCAAGGAGTCAGGCACCGGCAGTTGAGGTTGCTGCGTCTGCGTGCCTCGGGAGGGCAGCGGCATTGGCGGGGAGTGGGCGCTGGCGTTGTTGGGGTGATTGTCGGTCGCGGTGGTTGAAGATGATTTGAGACATCATTTCATGTCAACCAAACCTGATGCTCCCGCTTGGGTAATACTTGCTTGGTGTTATAGTATCAAAATGGTGCTATAGGTGATTAATGATTCACGCAAACCTTCGCACAGCCAACCGCGCCTTCGGAGCCGGACTGGTCGGCTTCGTGCTCGTTTCGGTGATCACTGCCTGCGGGAAGCGCGACGACTCGGTCAGCCAGGCGGCTACGCAGGACGTTGCAGCCGGCTTACCGTTGCCCAGCATCACGGAGACGAAACGCATCGCCGAGCAGGCCTACATCTATGGCTTCCCGATGATCGCTGCCTATAAGGCGCTGTATCAGTTTAATGTCGACAAAGGGTCGCCTCAGTTCAAGGTGGGCTTCAACCAAGTCTGGAACGACGCCAAGACATTCACCCCCAAGGACACGGCGATAACGACGCCCAACGCCGATACGCCGTATTCGATGATCCAGGCTGACCTGCGTGCCGAGCCGCTGGTGTTCTGTGTGCCTGAGGTCGAGAAGGGGCGCTATTTTTCGGTGCAATTAGCCGACCTCTACTCGTACAACTACGGCTATGTCGGTAGCCGTACTACCGGTAACAGCGCGGGCTGCTATCTAGTCGCCGGCCCGGATTGGAAAGGAGATAAGCCCAAAGGTATCGCCAAGGTGTTTCGCTCAGAGACGCAGTTCAGCCTCATCATCTTCCGCACCCAGCTCTTCAATGCCGCTGACATCGACAACGTCAAGACGGTGCAGGCTGGGCTCCATGTGGAGCCGCTGTCGGCCTTTCTCCAGCAGCTGGCACCGCCCGCTGCGCCAGCGATCGATTTCCCGCCCTTCGTTGGGCAAGACCCGTTCAAGAGCGACTTTGCTGCCACCCTCAACTTCCTGTTGAAGTTCGCCCCTGTGGTGCCAGAAGAAAGGGAACTGCGGGCCGACTTCGCCAGCATTGGCATCGGCTCAGGCAAGACCATCAACGACAAGGACCTCTCGCTCGCACAGAAGATGGCGATTGGGCTGGGGATGAAGCAGGGTTACAAGGCGATCCAGAAACAGCGCGATCAGATCGGCAAGAACATCAACGGTTGGTTGGTCGGTTCAGCCTTCGGCGACCGAGCTTTTTACAACGGCGACTACAAGCTTCGCGCCGCCGCCGCGCTGGCCGGCATCTACGGCAACGATGCTGCAGAGGCCATGTATACGTTCGCCAAGACCGACAACACCGGCGCCGCCTTGGACGGCAGCAAGCACCGCTACAGTTTGACGTTCGCCAAGGGCCAGTTACCACCAGTGAATGCATTCTGGTCGGTGACGATGT
>CAIKWV010000397.1 GCA_903831165.1 uncultured cyanobacterium | reverse complement strand
CCGAACCAGGGCCCGCAGGGGCCGGGGCCAGCGGGGCATGGGGTCGCCGTCCTGGAGCAAATGCAGCCAACTGCTGGCCTCCAGCCCCAGCAGGGCCGCCAGGAGTAGGGGCCGCTGCTGCTGCCAGAGGCTGGCCAGCCAGTGACGCCCAGCTTGGGCCCCCGCCACCAGATCCCCGCCGCGCAGGGGCGGTGAGCCAGCCGCCAGGGCCGTGACGCCCTGGGCCACCAGGGCGACCAACAGCAGGGCCAGGGCCAGGTAGGTGAGTCGGCCCGCCGTGCCGATCACGGGGCTGTGGGAGAGCAGGGAGCGGTGGCTGAGGCCGCGGCGATAGGGCCACCACAGCCAGGCCAGGGGCCCCCAGCGGTAGGTGGCGCGGGAGCGGGTGTCCAGGTCGGGGGAGAGCCACAGGCCCCCCACCAGAAACGCCCCCGCCGCCACCGCCACCCCCACCAGCCCCAGCCAGGGCGCCCACAGCAGGCCAAAGGGCAGGGCCAGGCGCCGGGTGGCTTGGTCGTGGCTGCGGCCGCTGGCCATGGCGCCGCCGATGCACTGGGGCCAACCTTAGGCAGCCTCCCCGCCAGGCCGCCCCTCGGGAAGGCAGAATGGGATGACGCGCGATTAGCTCAGCGGTAGAGCGCCTGCCTTACAAGCAGGATGTCGCTGGTTCGAAACCGGCATCGCGCATCAGTTCCACAGCGGCTCTCCTGTCGAGCCTGGAGCGAACAGCACCTGGCGCAGGGCTTCAAGTACCCACAGCATGAGGGCATCGAGCTGCCTGGGCCGCAGCCTGCGGCTGTTGGGCAGGTCCGCCGCAGGGCCGGCCGGGAGCGCGGCGGAGCGATCCGGGGTGTGCTCCAGGCGAGCTCCACCCGCCCTTGGAGCAGTTGAAGCGCAGTGGGCCTAGCCGGGCGGAGCGGCGGAAGCGGAAGCCCATGGCAATCAGCGTTCAGGCTTCAAGCCCCCACAGTCCTGCCAGCTGCCCAGAAGCCGCGCTAGCTCATCCTTCATGGTCCTGAGTTCGGAGATCCGCTGGTCAATCGAAGACATCTTGTCGGCAATGCTGCCTTTGAGCAGCGAACAATTGCAGACGCCCGAGCGACGCACCTCCAGGATCCTCGCCAACTCAGGGATCGACACATCCATCGCCCTCAGGGCGCGAATGATCGCCAACTCAGCGAGATTGTCCTCATCAAACAAGCGGTATCCACCGGCGGAGCGATCCCTGGGCTGGAGCAGGCCCTCATCGCAGTAATAACGGATCGTCTTCACCGGCAGACCGCTGCGCTGGGCCACCTCGCCGATGCGCAGGCTGGGAGCGGGGTCTGCTGATCGGGATCCCTGGCGGTCCAAGTTGCGAACCCTCCACTGGCTAGAAGCTTCACCAGCCTAGGCAGCACCGGAAGGCGAGGCAGCCTGGCCAAGAGTCTCCAGCAGTCGCACCTTACTAGAGACATTCGCTAGGATGGGTGTTCTGCAGGTCAGCCTGCGTTCGCACCTGTCCCGTGTCGATCCTCTCAAGTCGGTGGCCAGCGCAGGCGGCAGCCGCGATCGGAGCCCACCTCCTGTTCTCAGCCGCCGGCCTGGCCACTCCAGCCGCAGGTTCGGGTGGCGTCCCGGCGATGTACGCCACTCAGGCAGAAGCGGAGAAGGCCGCCAAGCTCCACTTCAACTGCACCGGCGCCCACAAGATGGGAACCCAGTGGATGCCCTGCGCCCAGCATGGTGGCGCCCAGGGCTCCTCGCACACCCACTGAGGCCGGGCACTCCCATGGCCCATTGCGGCGACAAGCCCAAGCGGTTCGCCTTCGGGGTGGCACCGCTCGGCATCATCTCGATCGGCATCGTGCCGATGGGGGTGGTGAGCATCGGCGTGGTGCCGATGGGGGTGATCAGCATCGGGGTGGTGGGCATGGGGGTGCTCAATGCCTGCGTGGTGGGGATGG
>CAIKWV010000396.1 GCA_903831165.1 uncultured cyanobacterium | reverse complement strand
GTTGTCATCGGCCCGCTGGCCCGGTTCCAGCGTGGCCCCCAGCCAGAAGCGATGACCGCCGGGCCGATCGGGCCTGGGGATCAGATTGGCGCCCTGCCAGTGGATGACCCCTGGCCAGTTCCAGAGCGGGGTGTCGCCGCCATGCACGTCGCCTCGTTCCAGCTCCAGGGCCTGGCCCAGCACCGGTTCCATCGCCAGCTTCTGGTCCAGGCTGGCCAGCAGCGGCTCCAGGCCGAGTCCTCCCGCCAGTACCACCCACTCGGCCTCGCAGCGGCCGCCATCCGCCAGCAGCACCCGCCAGCCCCGAGGGCCCGGTTCCAGGTGGACGGCCCTGGTGCAGTGGGTCGAAATCCCCAGCCGTGCCGCGTCGCTGCCGATGGCCTCCAGGGCCGCGCCTGGATCAAGCTGGCCATCGCCAGGGCTGTGCAAGCCGCTCAGGGCTCCGTGCGGCAGCTCGGGCTGCAGGGTCTCCAGCCGGGCTTGATCCCAGCGTTCCAGGCCCAGCCCCTGGCGCCGGCGATCGTCGATCAGCAGCTGGTGTCGTTCCTGTTCGGCGGCGTCGGCGGCGAGCAGCAGCAGGCCCTGGCGCCAGGGAACCACCAGGCCGCGCTTGGCCAGCTCCTGGCGCCAGAGACCCCAGAGCTCCAGGCTCTGCTGGCGCAGGCGCCAGCCGCGGCCACTGCTGCGATGGAACACCCGGGCCATCAGCACCCCCAGGGCGGCCTGGCTGCCGTTGCGCTGGTCCGCGCTGCTGCTGCCGGCGTCGACCAACTGCACCGCGTGCCCGCGAAGGCCGAGCCGCCAGGCACAACAAAGCCCCACCAGCCCTCCTCCCACGACGATCACGCTGCGGGGTGAAGGGCTCGGTGGGGCCTCGAGGTCGGCGATGGCTGAGGCTCCCTCAGGTCGGGGCTTCAGACCTGCTTGAGATCGATCTTGACCTGCTCGGGCAGCACCTGGGCATAGAGGCCGAAACCGCTGGCGACCTTGATGTAGGCCTTGCGCAGGGCCTCGCCATCCTGCAGGCGGGCGGCCTCATCGAGTTGGGCGAGGGCGGTCTTGAGCTTGTTGGCGCGGGCCTCGGCCTCGGGCTGGTCCGCCGGCAGCAGCAGACGGTTGATGTAGAGCATCTCGCGGCTCACCTCCTGCATCGGCCCGTGGATCAGGTTGCGGGTGAACACCCAATTGCGCTCATTGACCAGGGTGGCCAGTTCGGGCAGGCGATCGCGGGCGGCCAGGAAGCCCTCTGCCTGGCGCTCGATCGCGGCCAGGTTGTCGGGGCTGATCGTGGCGGCGGCCTTGGACGGGCCGTCACAGGCCGCCAGTGACACGCTCAGCACCACGGCCAGGACGAGCATCAGCAGCTTTCTGAGGCCCTGGAACAGGTCGGCGGCTCCAGCGGCCTGCTGGATGCGCGACTGGGGGACAGCTTGGGACGGATGAACGGCCTTGGACATGCTCACGGCCATGGTGCAGGCGGTCGGGTCGGTTGGGCGACTGTACCGAGAGCCGTGGGTCTCCAGGGCGTCTCTGTAGCCCCTCGCAACGGAGCAAGCTGCGGCACATGGTCCGGGCTCCGCTGCCGCCAGAATGCCCATGGCTCCGACATGTCATGCGATCTCCTACCGCAATCCTGCAGCTGATCTGCCCCGATCGTCCCGGGCTGGTCAGTGAGCTTTCGGGCTGGGTGGCAGCCAATGGGGGCAACATCGTCCACGCCGATCACCACAGTGATCCGGGTGCCGGCCTGTTCCTCAGTCGCATCGAGTGGCAGCTGGAGGGCTTCGGCCTGCCCCGGGAGGCCATCTGCCCCACGGCC
>CAIKWV010000395.1 GCA_903831165.1 uncultured cyanobacterium | reverse complement strand
CTCCTGCGGTTCGGGGCGCCGCAGCCGATGGGCGATCAGGAAGGCCGCGGCCTGGGCATCGCTGACCCTCCCCTCCAGCAGCCGATCCAGGGCTTCAGCGGCCTCCTCGCGGCTGAGGCCGGTGCTGGTGCGCTCGCCGCTGCCGAGCTTGCCGATCAGCTCCCGGAAGCGCAGGGCGTCGGCCCCCAGCTCGGCGCTGTGGCGGCCGCGCCGCTCGCTGATCAGCCCATCGCCCGGCTCGGGAGGCAGCATGGGGGTTCGGTCCGGAGCCCGGACGCAGGTGGTGCAGCGGATCATGGCAACTCCCCTGCTGCTGGTGGTGCATGGGCGCACCGGTGGCGTCATTCCCGAGCTGTACCGGCAGCTGGCGCAGGAGCTGCAGCAGCGCCGCCAGGCGCCCGTTGCTCTGCGGGCCCTGACGGCACCGCCACCGGCGCCCGGCGAGGACATTGCCCTGTGGGGCCCCGAGCTGACCCTGGTGCCCCTGTTGCTCTTGCCGGGCAACCACGCCCGCGTTGATGTGCCGGCCCTGGCCCGGCGGCTGCGATCAACGGCCGCTGCCGGACTCCTGGATCCAGGCTCCGGCGTGCGACGCCTGCCCTTTCTCGGGGCCTGGCCGGCCTGGCAGAGCGCCTTGGCCTCCGAGCTGGCCGCCCTTGCTGATTCCACCGACGGCGCCGGGCGGGTTCCGGCGCCACCCCTGCTGCTGCATCACCCGCTCGAGGGGCACCTGGCCCCGCGCTACCTGGAGCATCTGCAGCGGCGCCTGGACTGCCGCTGCCTGGCGGCTCCATACAGTTCAGCGGATTCCGAGGAGCCTGCCCTGGCCATCGACGGCCCCGTACTCCCTTTGGCTCTGGCCGCCAACCGGCTCACCGAGCGGCTCGAGCCCCGGCTCGGCCGCGCCCAGGCGGCGCCGCTGCTGGAACGGCCCCGGCTGCGCCAGCTGCTGCTCGAGCACCTGGTCGCGCTGCCATGAGCCCCGATCCCGCCGCTATGCCCGATCCGGCCCTTCCCGATCTGGCTTCCCCCGATTCCGCCAGCCGGCACTCCGACAGGCTCGATTCGGCCAGCTCCGCCTTGGCCACCATTGACGCCGGTATCCCGGACTTCGGCAGCCCTGAGGCCGCCAGTGCCGAGTCCGCCACGGCTGCCCGCGCCATGGCTGTCCCTGGCACGGTTGATCCTGGGGTCGCCGGGGCGGGCGTCTCGTTGCCGGTTCCGCAGCGCCCGGGCACCGTCTACCTAGTGGGGGCGGGCCCAGGTGATCCCGAGCTGCTGACCCTCAAGGCCCACCGGCTGCTGCGCCGTTGCGATGCCCTCGTCTACGACTCGTTGGTGCCGCAGGCGTTTCTGGATCTGGTGCCCGAGGGCTGTGAGCTTCATTTCGTCGGCAAGCGCCGCGGCCACCATTCGGTGCCCCAGCCCAGCACCAACGCCGTGCTGGTGCAACTGGCCGGTCGCCACGGCACGATCGTGCGGCTCAAGGGCGGCGATCCGTTTCTGTTCGGCCGCGGCGGCGAGGAGGCGGCCCATCTGGCGGCGCGGGGCATCCCGGTGCAGGTGGTGCCGGGGGTCACCGCCGGCATCGCCGCCCCGGCCTATGCGGGCATCCCCGTCACCCATCGCAAGGCCGGCTCCAGCGTCACGTTTGTGACCGGCCATGAGGAGATCGACAAGGGGCGGCCCGGTGTCGACT
>CAIKWV010000394.1 GCA_903831165.1 uncultured cyanobacterium | reverse complement strand
GGTCTGCCTGGCCCGGACCCCAGCGCGACAGGACCTCAAAGGGCTGTGATCTAAGATCTCTTTGTCGCAGCGGCAGCCGCCACGGCGACAGGCCGGGATAGCTCAGTTGGTAGAGCAGGCGATTGAAAATCGCCGTGTCCCCAGTTCAAATCTGGGTCCTGGCATCACGACACGCGGCAGCCTTCTCCGATGCAACAGCCGCAACCGTTCACCGATCGCACCTTCAACAACGCCGACAGCTTTGCCCAGGCGTTTGATGAAGCCTGGCAGGACCACGGTCGGCGCGAACCCAACCACGGCCTGAGCTCGGCTGACAAGCTGGATCTGATCCTCAGCTGTGTCGCCGACCATCCCTTTGCCCAGGATGACGCCGTTCAGGCCCGCCAAGTGGCGGAGTTCCGCGTGCGACTTCTCGGTCTGTAGGTTCTGGCTATGAGCAGCTCCCTCACCCGTCTGGTCCGGATGCTGAGCGCCGGCTTCAGCAACCAGGCCCAGGCCTTTGAAAATCCGCCCCTCTACGCCCACATCCTGGTCAAGTTCCGGCCCTTGCCCCAGCTGGCGCCCGGCTCGCTGCTGCTGGAGCAGTCCTACGCGATCAATCCGGCGGCGCCCTATCGCATCCGGGTGCTGAGGGCCGAACGACGCGACGGCGGCCTGATCATTCACAACCAGGCGCTCCACGGCGACGAACGCTTCTGGGGAGCCGTGGAAGATGCCGCCAAACGGGAGGCGATCGGGCCCGATGATCTGCGCCCCCTGGAGGGTTGCACCTATGTGGTGCGCGAGCACGGCGAAGGTTTCATCGGCGAAGTGGAACCCGGCTGCCGCTGCCTGGTCGAACGCAAAGGGGCCACCGCCTACCTGGTGAGCAGCTTCGAGCTCGATCCGCGCGGCATGCGCACGATCGATCGCGGCCACGATCCCCAGACCCACGAGCAGCTCTGGGGCTCCCTGGCCGGCCCGTTTGAGTTCACCCGCACCGACGACTACAGCCAGGAGATCCCCGACCCCTGGCTCGACGCCCTGGAGAAGGACTGACGGAGCGTCAGGTAGGCCTTGGCCACGTGCTCGGCACTCCCCGGTGGTGCGCGGCTGCCAGCGACGGAAGGGATCGTCCCCTTGGAAGCACTGACTTGAACCAGGGCAGAACGCGCCACTGTTGATCTCGAGCCGTCCTCCACGGGCGGCCTCCATCCCGGGCTGCTGCGAAGAACTGGGCGCCTCTGAAGGGCGCGCGCCTTCCCTTCTGGATGCCCCAGATCCATCCGCAGCGGGAGCCGTCGCCATCCACTCACCGTGCCAAGAGCCCCAACTGGCTCCCCACGGGTCAGCAGGGGCAGAGGGCTGACGGAGCTTGCTGGATCATCAGGTTTCGCTTGGATCTGAGCCTGATCTGGCAGGCCCTCGCATCAAAGCCGGTATTGCACGCGGTTTCTGCTCGGACTCCACAGAGGGGAGGCGCGCCTGGGAAGCACCCCGTTATGCACACCCCTTCGAGGACAACGCAGGAGCAGGCAACGATCGGCAGAGCAAACGGGGCCGGATCGACGAGCCGGGGTCGACATCAGCGATGCAATCGCGATGCAGCGGAGACGTCAAGAACTTTGGCGAGATGGCTGCTCAGCCCGGGAGATCGGAATGATCCGCCTACGGTGCGCCCCAACCTTCGGGCCGCCCTCCTCTCCCCCCCTCGCCATGAGCCTTCCCCTGCTCTCCACAGCTCCCTTCAGCCAGAACTCCCGCGTCAATCCGTTTGCCATCGGCAACGACGAGACC
>CAIKWV010000393.1 GCA_903831165.1 uncultured cyanobacterium | reverse complement strand
TCGCGGGAACTGAGCCAGCGCATGGCCCCGGTGGGCTCCAACAGCCGCCTGGGGCTGAGCGGCCATCCGCGGGTGCGGATGGAAACCATGGCCACCGCACGCCTCTATCGCCACGACGAGGAGCTGATCGCCTATCTGCCGGCGGTGCTCGAAGAGGACACCTTTTACCTGGCGGATGATCCCCAGCAGCTGGTCGATGCGGTGGCCGGCGAGCTGCGCCTGCTGCAGCGCAACTGGCGGGGCCCGGGGGCGCCGCTGCTGCTGATCCCGATTGCCTCGGCCCCCTTCCAGCAGGATCCGCAGCCCTTTGTCGAACTGGGACGGCAACTGCAGAGCGGCGAACTGGAGGGCGTGGCGATCCAGCTGGCACCCCTGGACGAGCTGGTCAGCCAGGCCAGCCTGGTGGAGCTGCCCAAGCGGGCTGTGGCCGCCTGCCATCTCTCGCCCACCGCCCAGACCCTGCTGCCCCCCAGCACCAGCCAGCACCAGCTGACCGCCCGCGAAGAGCAGGAACTGGAGGAGACCACGGTGGCCGACCTGACCGAGCGGCTCTGGCACAGCTCCTCCCTGCCGGAGCAGGCGGAAGTGCTCGAACTGCTGGGCCGCAGGCTCGGCCCCAATGCCCGCCTGCAGGGCCCGGGCGAGGCCCCGGGGGTGACCCTGATGCTGCTGCTGGAGGAGGTGTACCGCCGCGGCCTGGCCGAAGCCGACTGGAGCGTGGTGCGCCGTGCCGCCGGGGCGATGGGACTGGTGCATCCCCGGCTGGAGGATGCCCTGATCGACCTGCTGGTGCGCCAGAAGCAGGTGGTGGTGGGACGCAACTACACCAATGATTCCCTGATCAGCGAGCCCAAGGGCAGCCGCACCATCGCCACCATGATCCGCCGCTTCGGCGGTGAGGACGGCCGCGAGTGGATGCTGCAGCAGGAACTGCTGCTGGCCCTCGACGGGCTGGTGCGACTGGAACCGGATCTGCTCAGTGGCAGCCTCACCCTGCAGCTCGGCCAGCTGCTGCTGCTGCTCACCGGTGAACTGGCCGCCGAGGCCGATCTCAGCCCCAGCGACGCCTTTGAGGCCCTCTGCAGCCAGCCGCCCCACACGATCCGCCGTCGCCTGCGGGCGGTACTCGCCGACGTGGAGCATGCCCGTGCCGCCCTGCAGCGCAAGGAACAACTGCACGTGCGCGGCCGCGTGCGCTGGGAGGCGCCCGATCCGCTCGAGGATCTGCCCAAGGGCGGCGGCTGGCTGCAGCATCGTCTGCGGCTGGGGGCGCTGCAGCGGGTGCCGCGCAACTTCCACGCCGGCATCTGGGATCTGCTGCACCACTGCCGCGGCATCGTCATCGGCGACAAGCTGGAGCGGCGCAATCGCCTGGCCAGCGGCCCGCTGCTGAGCGAGAAGACCCCGGGGGAGCGCAACTTCGCCTCCCTGGTGGAACAGCTGCTGGGCAAGATCGAGGCCCCCGAATACCGCCAGCTCTGCACCGAGACCCTGCTCACCCTGATCGCCTTCGTGGCCGCCAATCCCCAGGTGCAGTTCGACGACGACCTGGCCCTGGATGTGGTCATCGGCCACGCGGTGCGGGTCGGCTGGCAGCTCGCTCACCCGGAGG
>CAIKWV010000392.1 GCA_903831165.1 uncultured cyanobacterium | reverse complement strand
GACCACCGGATCGAGACTGCCGGAGCGGGCGGCGGCCGTGAGATCGCGGCCGAAGCGCTCCAGGGCTGAGCGTTAGCCGTCCCCTTCCTCCTCCAGCTCCAGGCGCAGCGGCGGCTCGGCGGCCGGCCCGGCAGCGGCACGGGGCCGATCGCGCACGGGGCCTGAAGCGGCCCCACCAGCCAGCTCACTGGCACGCCCGGGCAGCCCCGCGCCGGCAGGGACTGGCGCTGGCCTGGCCATCCCAGGCCTGGGGGCCGCGGTGGAGGCCGGCACCACACGGCCGGCGGGCGGTGGCAGGTCGGCGGTCGCCGCAGGGACCGCCCCCCCAGGACGCCACTGACGCAGCAGCAGATCTTCGCTGAGCCCTTCCTCCGCCAGCAAGCCGGCGGCGATGCGGCGGTCGTCGAGCAGGGCCAGCAGCAGGTGGGGCACATCGATCAGGCGGGAGCCCCAGGCATCCCGGCGGCGATCGGCGGCTTCCAGCAGATCCTCGAGCGCATCGCCGATGTACAGGGTGTTGCCCCTGCCCTCGGGCTGATCGGCACAGAAGCCCTCCAGCCGATCCAGCAGGCGATCGACATCGAGCGGCAGCGGCTCGATCCAGTTGGCGCAGCGGCGGTCCCGCAGCAGGGTGAGCAGCAGATGCTCCACATCCATGGCCCCATGGCGCCAGCGCCGCGCCACGTCCTGGCTGGCGAGCAACAGCTCCCAGGCCTGATCGCTGAAACGATCCGGTTCGGTGGTGAGGCTGACCGGGGGGCTGGAGGTCACGCTGAAACGCTCAGGGGGCATGGAGTCAGGCCGCTGGCACGGCCGCATCCGCAGGGGAAGCGGCTGGGCTCGGGGAGGCCCGTTCGATCAGCTCGATGCGATAACCGTCGGGATCCTCCACGAAGGCAATCACCGTGGAGCCCCCTTTGACCGGACCGGGTTCGCGCACCACCTTGCCGCCCCCGGCCCAGATCGCCTCGCAGGTGGCGACGATGTCGGGGCAGCTGATCGCCAGATGGCCGAAGGCCGTGCCGAGCTCGTAGTGATCGGTGTCCCAGTTGTAAGTGAGCTCCAGGACCGCCGTATCGGCCTCGTCGCCATAGCCCACGAAGGCCAGGGTGTAGCGGTATTGGCTGTTGTCGGAGCGGCGCAACAGCCGCATGCCCAGCAAGTCGGTGTAGAAGGCAATCGAGCGCTCCAGATCACCGACGCGCAGCATGGTGTGCAGCAATCTCATCATGTTGAGCAGCTCATGGGTTTGGAAGGGTTCATGGTCGGTCGGGCTGTTGATCATCCTGGTCTCGGACCCTGACGGGCTGCCGATCAGCAGGATGCTTGGGCCGCATGGGGAGCAGGGAGCCGAAGCCAGGAGCTTCAGGATGCTTGCGGTGGTCGCCAACCCATTCTGACCAGCCGGCTCCGACGACGACTGCAGCCTGGCCGCCGCCGGCATCCGTGCTGCCCCGGGGCCGCTCAGCAGGATCCGAGACGCGTCAGCCGCTTTCGCCGCGGGCCCACTCCAGGCACCAGGGAGCGCCTGGAGGCTGAGGGTTCAAGAGACGAATCTGCGGGAGCTGGGGACAGGGCCGGCAAGGTGCGGGCCCTGGTTCAGGAGCTGGGGCGCCAAGCCTCCGGATCGCCATCGGCACCACGAACGCCCAGCGGCAGCGACCGCGTTGGCAGCAAGCCGGGCGGCACCCCCATCGCTGCCGCCGCAGCACCAGGACCAGCTTGCGGACAGGGGCTGACCAGAACCGCCCGGCTCCAGCCGGGTCGCCTGCGGCATGGTTTCAGCACGCTCCTTCCAGCGGGGAACGCAGCAGGGTCGCTGGGGACTGACTCCAGATTGCTGTCTGACCCGTATTGGAGACCTGGCCAGATCGAAAGCCGACCAGCGGCCCCGACACGTTCGGCCTCCGACCGGATTCGAGACTGGCCTGGAGCTGAGCGGGGCTGGGTCGCTCGGCACGAACGCTGCGCCACAGAATCCTGACTCTTGGATCCAAGGGTGCCCTTGCCTGCAGCGGCCAACGGCCTGCAGGCGCCCCCGGCGAGGCCCCCCCTGCGCGCGCATGTTTTCAGTGCCGTCGGCCGCAACTTCCGGTGTTGGAATCGACGTCCGGCCGCCATCTGAGCGTCAGGGGGGTGCCAACCGTCACAACAAGATGGGCGGGGGCGAACCATAGGATTCCCCGGACTGACATCCCTTGTTTCCGTGCTCGATTCCCTCGACCTCGTGATCGATTCGATCGTTGCCCGAGAGGTGCTCGATTCCCGTGGAACGCCCACCGTGGAGGCGGTAGTGTGGCTCGAAGGCGGGGCCCGCGGCCGGGCGATCGGGCCCAGCGGCGCCAGCACCGGCGCCCATGAAGCCCCCGATTTGCGCGACGGCGGCAAGCGCTACTTCGGCAAGGGGG
>CAIKWV010000391.1 GCA_903831165.1 uncultured cyanobacterium | reverse complement strand
GTGCTGGGCGCCCATCTCTATGGATTGCATGCCGCCGATTTGATCCAGGAGATCGCCAATGCCGTGGCCCGCCGTCAGAGCGTGCGCCAGCTGGCCCATGAGGTGCACACCCATCCCACCCTCAGCGAGGTGGTTGAGGTGGCATACAAGCAGGCCGCCCAGGCGGTGGGGGCCTGAGATGGACATCCGTCGCCGCCCGCCCAATCCCAGTGTGCGGGTCTCCTATCTCGAATTCGGCATACCCCATCCCGAGGAGAAGCCCCGCCACATCCTCGAAGAAATCGTTTGGGAAAAGGATCGGGAAGTGGAGGTGGCCCGCCAGCGGGTCAGCCTGGACCAGCTCAAGGTCCAGGTAGCCGATTTGCCGGCCCCCCGGGATTTTGTGGCGGCCCTCAAGGCCAGCTGCCGCAAGCCAGCGGTGATCGCCGAGGTCAAGAAGGCCAGTCCCAGCAAGGGGGTGATCCGGGAGGATTTCGATCCGTTGGCCATCGCCAAGGCCTATGGGGCCGGCGGGGCCAGCTGCCTGTCGGTGCTGACGGACAAGAAATTTTTTCAGGGCGGCTTTGATGTGCTCGTCGATGTGCGCAGCGCCGTCGAGTTGCCGTTGCTGTGCAAGGACTTCATCCTCTGGCCCTATCAGCTGTATCAGGCCCGCGCCGCCGGCGCCGATGCGGCCCTGCTGATTGCGGCGATCCTCACCGATAAGGACCTGCATTACCTGCTCAAGGTGGCCCAAAGCCTGGGGTTGGCCGTGCTGGTGGAGGTGCACGACGGCGAGGAAATGGAGCGGGTGCTGGCCCTAGATGGGGTGGAATTAATTGGCTTCAACAACCGCGATCTCAGCACCTTTGCGGTGGATCTGGCCACCACCGAGCAGCTGATGGCCACCTATGGCGCCCGGGTGCGCGAGCGGGGCGCCCTCCTGGTGAGCGAATCGGGGTTGTTCAGCCGCCATGATCTCGACCGGGTGGTGAGCGCCGGCGCCGATGCGGTGCTGGTGGGGGAGGCGTTGATGCGCCAGGCCGATGTGACGGCGGCCCTGGAAACCCTGATTGGGGGCTGAGGGCTAAAGGGGGCGAGGGAGCGGCCTCACTTATGGTCATTACCGTTCTTGCCAACCCATTGGGATGGCTGCCGATCCTGTCCTGGTAATGATGGCGGCCCCGATCAGCGCTTCACAGTTCAAGACCAGCTGCCTTGGGTTGGTCGACCAAGTGTCCGCCAGCGGCGAGGGTCTGGTGATTACCAAGAACGGTCAGCCCGGGGCCGAGCTCCATCCGTGCGGGCTGGCCCGTCGCTCCAATCCCTTCGGAATCCATCCAGGCGTGGAGATCCATGGCGATCTGCTCGCACCGATTGACAGCCCCTGGGCTGCCCTGTAGTGATCGTCCTTGGACCCGCTCCAGGTGGGGCGAGATTTGAGAAGAAGGCAAGACGAACGAGGGAAGGTTGGGGCGTGGAGATAACGTATAAGATGAGTGGAGTACAGAAGTTGAAGGGATTTACACACTTTTTCTGGCTAGCACGTAGTATCTTAATATTAGCCAGGACCTGAAGAGATAGATGATGAAATAAAATCCAGGCCTATTAAATTAATTATAACTGTGCACCAGAAGAGGAAGCGGAAAGGTTGTTTGATTGTTTTGTGGCGCAACTTATGTCGCGCGATTAGTCCGCCAGGCCAGCCTCCAAGGACCGCGACCAGATGCAGGGTTGCCTCCGAAGTGCGCCATCTTCCTGATTGGGCAGCTGACTTATCTCCCGCATATATTAAATACAGCAAAATACTCATGAATGCATATAGTCCGAGAAAAATAGGCTGGAGAGTGCCAATAAGAATTGCTATTGCAAGGGCGATTAAAAACGCGCTGACGACGAAAATAGGGACCAGCGGCCAGCTGCCGTTAGACTCAAGTTTGCTATGGGCAGGTCTAAGAAATAAAATGTCAC
>CAIKWV010000390.1 GCA_903831165.1 uncultured cyanobacterium | reverse complement strand
GGCAATCTGTTTGATCTGATGGCCGCCGCCGCCCCTGAAGCCGGCAGCGAGGTCCGCAGCACGGCACCCAAGGCCGCCCCGGTCGCCGACTATCCGCCGACCGAAAAACTGAAACTGGAGAAAGAACTGCTCGGTTTCTACATCTCCGACCATCCGCTGCGGCAGTTGTCCAGCCAGGTCACCCTGCTGTCCCCGATCGGCCTGGCCCGGCTGGAGGAGCAGTCCGACAAGGCCAAGGTGAGCATCGTGGCGATGGTGCCCGAGCTGCGTCAGGTGAACACCCGCAAGGGAGATCGCATGGCGGTGCTGCAGCTGGAGGATCTCACCGGCAGCTGTGAAGCGGTGGTGTTTCCCAAGACCTATGCCCGCCTGGCCGACCATCTGATGGTGGACGCCCGCTTGCTGGTGTGGGCCACGGTGGATCGCCGCGATGAACGGGTGCAGCTGATCGTCGATGACTGCCGCAGCATCGACGATCTGCAGCTGGTGCAGGTCGAACTGGATCCCCAGCAGGCCGGTGACATCGCCATTCAACATCGCCTGCGCGAATGCCTGACCCGCCATCGCCCGGGCCAGGAGGAGGCCGGGGTGCGGGTGCCGGTGGTGGCCCTGGTGCGTCAGGGGGCCGAATCGCGCTGGGTGCGCCTCGGCCCCCAGTTCTGCGTGGCCGACGCCCCTGCGGCGGTCAAGACCCTGGCGGCGGCCGATTTCCGCGTCAGCCTGCGCTCCCCGATCGGCCCGGCGGCCTGAACCGCCCTGACCGGCAGGCGGTCACAGGCCTGAAGCGGCATCTCCGGGAGTCCTTCCTGGGGACAGGGCGCTTGGGGTCATTCTTGAGGGATGGGTTCAATCCCCTTCAGGACCTTGATTCGTGGAACTGGATCCCGACGCTCATTCACCGCTGCCGGAGCCGGCGCGCATGGCCTTGAGCGATTGCCGTAACCGGCCGATGTTCAGCCCGATCTGCTCGAAGCCCAGCCAGCTGCCGCAGCCGTCTTCCCAGCTGGAGGAGAGCACGCCGTAGCTGAGGCCCAGCAACCCCAGCAAGAAACAACCCCCTGAGGCCACCAGGGTGACTCCCGTGGGAATGTCCAGCAGACCACGGCTCACCACCAGGTAGCTGCCGATGAACACCCCCATCCCCATCACCGTCGGGATGCCGGTGGCGATGGTGATGCGGCGCGCCATGCGATTGGCGACTGCATCCGGAATCGCCCGTTGACGGCTCGCTTTGGCGCCGGGCTGGGGTCTGGTTTTGTCCGGACTGCCCTTGGCCTGACTGCCTTTGGCTGGCCGACCTGAACCGAAGGGTTTGGGGTCCCGTTGCGGGGCCATGACGACGACCTCAGCCGCGGATGCCCAGCTTGCTGATCAACCCGGCGTAGCGATCCTGGCTCTGGCTGCGCAGGTAGCTGAGCAGACGCTTGCGGCGGCCGATCATCTTGAGCAGGCCCTGGCGGGACGAGAAATCGTGGATGTTCTTCTGCAGATGGCCGCTGAGCTGGTTGATCCGCTCACTCAACATCGCCACCTGCACTTCAACCGATCCCGTATCGGTGCCGTGGGTCTGATGGCCGTTGATCAGTTCTTG
>CAIKWV010000389.1 GCA_903831165.1 uncultured cyanobacterium | reverse complement strand
GGGGCCCAGGCCGGCACCGCCCTGGCCACCGTGCTGGGCCAGTCGTTGCTCTCGCCCCTGCTGGCCTCCTTCAGTGATGCCTTGGGGCAACGCATCAGCCTGGCCCTCTATCCCACCTACGTGAATCCCTCGATCGCCGACCGCAGCCAACTGCGCTCGGGCAAGGTCCCCCCCCAGTTGGTGCTGGCCAGCGAGGTGGGGTATGACATCACCGATCGCCTCAACGCCTCAGTGCTGGTGGCTCCCAACCGCTCCGATGTTGCCCCCCAGGTCACCCTGAGCTACAAGGCTTCGGAGTCGTTCAACGTGCAGGCCTCCGTCGACAGTCAGGGGGCCTGGCAGAGCCTGTTGCAGGTGTTCTTCCGCTTCTGAGCCCTGGTGTCGTTGCAGCCTGGCCCCCGAAAACCCGCTGGCACCCAGCAACCGGAAGTTGACCGGCGGCCTGGGGCCAGCCGATTTGCCATCGTGCCCCCAACGGCATCCACGGCAAGGGGACTCCAGCGGATCGGGGCTCTCCAGCCCCCTTGGTCTTCGGTTCAAAACACCCATTGGGCCTCTGTTCCGCGTCAGGTTGAGATGGGGTCCACCACGTTCCAGCCAGGCCACCGTTTTCAGTCAGCCCGCCGCATAGTCAGTCCCCAGTGAAGCCGGACGGTGAGGGGTCTCCCTGCCGGCTCGGTTGTACAACCCACGGCCCCGCCATGAATGAGTCCACCGATTGCAACGAGGTGCGCCAGCCAGAAGCCGATCGGCGACAGCCAGAAGTGGCCGTTCCCACGCACCCCACGCAGACCGGCGGCCCGAGCCCCGGTGGCGATCGGCGCCAGCTGATCGGCGTCGATCTGGGGGGAACGGCCATCAAGATCGGTCGGTTTGATCAGCAGGGCGAGCTGCTGGCGGACCTGGAGCTGCCTACACCCCAGCCGGCGATGCCGGGGGCGGTGACCATGGCGATCACCGAGGCGATCGGCCAACTCGATCCCGAAAGGCTGGCGGACCGGGTGGGGGTGGGTCTGCCGGGACCGACGGATCGGGCGGCGCGCATCGCCCGGATTTCGATCAACCTGCCGGGCTGGGTGGACGTGCCCCTGGCCGACTGGCTGGAATCCCGGTTGGAGCGGCGGGTCACCCTGGGCAATGACGCCAACTGCGCCCTGCTCGGGGAGGCCTGGCTCGGGGCCGCCCGCGGCAGCGGCGACACGATCCTGCTGACCCTGGGCACCGGCGTCGGCGGCGGGGTGCTGCTGGGCGGCCATCTGTTCACCGGCCATGGCGGCGCCGCCGGCGAACTGGGTCTGATCGGCCTGGATCCCGACGGTCCCCCCTGCCGCAGCGGCAACCGCGGCTCCCTGGAGCAGCACTGCAGCATCGGCGGCCTGGCCCGGCTCAGCCCGCTCGATCCGGCCGAGCTCTGCCGCCTGGCGGATGCGGGCGATGGTGAGGCCCTGGCGGTGTGGCAGCGCTACGGCCAGCTGCTGGGCATCGGCCTGAGCTCGCTGGTCTACGTGCTGACCCCGGAGCTGGTGCTGATCGGCGGCGGACTCAGCGGTGCCAGCCACCATTTTCTGCCGGCGGTCTGGGCCGAACTGGAGCAGCGGGTGCTGGCGGTGTCCAGGGAGGGCCTGGAGATCCGGCCTTGTGCCCTCGGCACTGGGGCCGGCCGCCTCGGCGCCGCCCGCCTGGCGCTGGAGCGCTTGGGATGATGGAGCCATGACCCAGATTCCCGATCCCTCGCCCGAGCTGCTGCAGCGGGCCCTGGCCGTGCGCCGCTCCGCTATGGCCCTGGGCCAGACCAGCGATCAGCGGCGCTGCGAGGCGGTGCAGGCGATGGCGGCGGCCCTGGAGGCCGATGCCAAGACAATTC
>CAIKWV010000388.1 GCA_903831165.1 uncultured cyanobacterium | reverse complement strand
CCTCGGCTGAGAGCTGCTCGATGCCCCGCGAGAAGGTGCGGTTGGCCATGTAGTTCTTCATGATGTCGACCAGCGTCTTGTCGACCTTCTTGTCCTTGCCGGCAAATTCGTCGAAGCAGATGCAATCCCAGTAGCCCACCAGGCCAATCTTGCCGTTGGCGTTGCTCACGAACAGCTTGGGTGCCGTGACCTCTGAGCCCGAGATCAACATGCCGTGGGGTGAGAACTCGGCGTACACGTGGGATTTACCCGTCCCCTTGGGTCCAAGCTCCAGCAGGTTGTAATTACGCTCGCAAAAGGGAATCAACCGGATCAGGGTGAGCAGCTTGCCCCGCCGCGTGAACGGCTCCGGGTTGAAGCCCACGCTCTGCATGAGCACGTCCATCCACTCATCGGTGGTGAATTGCGCCCGGGCCTCCAGGAACTCCTCGTGGTTGACGCCGGCCACCTGGATCGGCTTGACCGATGAGATCTGCCAGGGGCTGGCCTTGGGATCGGTGGGGAGTTCGTACTCCACATCGGTGATCGCCCAGATCCCACCCACCAGCAACTTGGGGTAGCGCTTAATGAAGTCCACATCGATCGGAACCTTCTTGAGCCCGAGGTTGGTGAACTCCACCTCGTAGAAGCCGCCCTTTTCGTTGAGCTCCACGGTGAGCTTGTCGATCACCTTGTGGCTGCCGCGCTCCTTGATCGTGGATTTCACCAGTTCCGCCTGGTTGCGGTGCACGTAGTGCTTGGCGAGGATTCGCCGCACCGACTCCAGCCCTTCGCTGATCAGGGCCGGATCGTCGGTGGCGCAGTGTTGACCGAGCAGGTACTCGAGCACGTAGGTGGGCACCACGGCGTTCTGCTTGAGCTCGGTGGTGAGGTCCTTGCGGACCACCAGGCCGGGGAAGTGTTTGAGGATCTTTTGATCCAGGGGGCTTTGGGCCGGAGGGGCAGCGCTGGTGACCATGGGGGGGATCAGAAGTCGTCGAAGTCGCTGCCGAAGGGCCGCTGCAGCTTGAGCTCCACAGTCTTGTAGGGCACCGGCGTGGCGACACCGTCGAGCTGGCGCTCGAGGCGGAGCTCCAGGATCTGGTTGTTGTAGTCGTCGGCAGCGTTGGAAAGCTCCAGGACCACCTGCTGCTCCCGCTCACGGGCCTCGCTGGCGGCGGAATCCAGCAGCACGGTGCGATGGGCGCAGAGCAGGGCGCCATCGGCCTTGGCGTAGAGGCCGATGCGCAGCTGCAAGGGCAGGCGCTTTTTAGGCTCCACCGGCTCCAGCTGGAACAGGCCGAAGGAGAGCTTGCCCATGGTGATCTTGGCGGGCATCCGCAGCAGCTCGGCCTCCACCAGCCGGCTCTCGTCCTTGCGTTCACGCTTGAGCCGGATCACCGGCACCACCACCTCCTGCAGGGAGGTGCCGCCATGCACGAAGCGTGAGCCCGAGCCGGATCGGGGGTAGCGATCGAGACCCAGGGGGAAGACGACCTCCCAGTTGCCGGAGAGCCCCAGCTCATCAGCCGTGAAGACCTTTTGGCCGGCACTGGCCTTGATGCCCGTGCCCAAGGCAAAGCGCCGGTTTTTGAAGCTGAGCTCTTTGGCCGTAGGGAACGGGGCCCGGTCGTTGGCGTCGACCGGCTCCTGCTGGAACAGGAAGCCGTGATCGGCGGTGATGACGGCCTGGCTGCCCTTAAGACTGGCGATCTTGCGCAGGATCTGCTCCAGGTCGTCGAAAGTGTGCTCGACCGCCTGGCAGGTATCGGCCTCGCTCTCGCGCTTGTCGCCGATCCGGTCGATGCGGTTGTGGTAGATCACGATCAGGTCGTGATCCCGGGTCAGTTCGGCACCGTCCTTGCTGGTG
>CAIKWV010000387.1 GCA_903831165.1 uncultured cyanobacterium | reverse complement strand
TCACCCAGTTCAGTGAGCCGGTGCCCGTTCAGGTGCGGGATGCCCTGTTGGCGTTCAACCAGTCAGCCCCGGGACACCAGCCGATCGAGGGCCTGCTGCTCGATCTGCGCAATAACTCCGGTGGTCTGGTGCAGGCGGGCCTGGCGGTGGCCAACAGCCTGCTCGACGCCGAACCGATCGTCGAAACCCAGGACCGCGGCGGCATCAGCGATCGCCAGGTCGCCGGCGCGGGCAGCCTCTATCGGGGTCCGATGCTGACCCTGGTGAACGGCGGTACGGCCAGCGCCAGTGAAATCCTGGCCGGTGCCCTGCAGGACAGCGGCCGCTCGCCCTTGGCCGGCAGCCGCACCTACGGCAAGGGCCTGATCCAGACCCTGATCCCCCTCGGAGATGGCAGCGGCCTGGCGGTGACGGTGGCCCGCTATCTCACCCCGAGCGGTCGCGACATCCAGAACCAGGGCATCGAACCGGATCAACCGCTGGCGGAACCGGAGCCCCTCAACCCCGGCGGCGACAACGACGGCTGGCTGGCGCAGGCCGAAGCGCTGCTGGTGCGGGCCATCGAGACGGCGGCAGCAGCATGAGCCAACGCACGTATCACGATCCCTTGCACGGGGCGATTGGCCTCGACCGGGCCCTGCCGGCGGAAGCCCTGGCCATCGATCTGATCGACACCGCCCCCTTCCAGCGGCTGCGGCGCATCCGCCAGCTCGGCACCGCCTATCTGACCTTTCAAGGGGCGGAATCCAGCCGCTTCACCCACTCCCTCGGGGTGCTGCACCTGGCCCGGCTGGCCCTCGACCATCTGCTGCGCCTGGAGCCGGCCTTGGTGGAACACCGCAGCGCCCTCTATGCGGCCGCCCTGCTGCACGACATCGGCCACGCCCCCTTCAGCCATTCCGGCGAGGAGATGTTCGGCCTGCGCCATGAGAGCTGGTCGGGGCGACTGATCCGGGAGCACCCGGCCCTGCGCGATCGCCTGGAGGCCGAGCGCCCTGGCCTGGCGGTTGAAGTGGCCGATCTGCTCGAGCACGGACGCCATCCCTGTGGCGCGATCAAGGCGCTGGTGAGCAGCCAGCTGGACTGTGACCGCCTCGACTATCTGCTGCGCGACAGCCTCAGCACCGGCACCAGCTACGGCCAGCTCGATCTCGAGCGGATCCTGGCCAGCCTCACCCTGGCTCCCGACGGCAATCTGGCGGTGCACCCCAAGGGGCTGATGGCCGTGGAGCACTACCTGGTGGTGCGCCAGCTGATGTATCGCACCGTCTACAACCACCGGCTCAACGTGGTCAGCACCTGGCTGCTGATGCGCGCCATCGCCGTGGCCAGACGACTCGGACCGACCCTGGTCTGGGCCGATGGGCCGCTGGCCCACTGGCTCTGGCATCCGCAGTCGCTGACGATCGAGGATTACCTGGCCAATGACGACATCCGCACTGGCTACCACCTGGCCCGCTGGCGCGAGGAGGGGCCGGCCGAGCTGGCGGAACCCTGCCGCCGCCTGCTGGACCGCCAGCTGCTGCGGGCCACCGATGTGAGTGATCGGCCCAGCGGCGAACGCCTGGAGCTGCTGGCTGAAACCCGGGGACTGGCGGCAGCGGCTGGCCTGGAGCCGGAAGGCTGTTGCGGCCTGCAGCAGCGCTCCAGCCGGGGCTACCACATCTATAAAGGGGGCCTGCGCCTCTGGGACGGCCGCCGACTGGAGGCGCTCGAGCAGCGATCCGACCTGGTGGACACCCTGGCCCGGGCCCAGCAGAGCGCCTGGCTGATCCACCCCGTGGAGGTGGCTCCGGCCCTGGCCCAGCGATTGCTGCAGGAGCGACCGGTCAACAGCAGCACCGGAGCCGCCTAGGTTTCGCTCCACCGCGCAGCGTCCTGATGGCCGCCGAATTGATCCCGGCGCTGGCCCCGCTACAGAGCCACCTGCTGCGGCTGCCCGAGGCGGCGGATGGGGCCAGTGCTCTGCAGGAGACGCTCTACGCCCTGGGTGGCCAGAATCTGCAAGGCAGCGTCTTGCTGGATGCCGGCGGCTGGCTGTTGCGCCTGCCCGAGTTGCGCAGCCTGCAGCAGCGACTGCAGCGCCACCGCTTGCAGCTGGTACGCGTGCGCGCCGAGCGCCCCGAAACCCTGGTGGCCGCGGCGGCGCTGGGCCTGGAGACCGAAGCGACCCCAGCGGCGCCTCCAACCTTGAGCCCGCAGGCCGCACTCACACCGGACGACGACCTGACGATTCATCGGGGCACCCTGCGCTCCGGAGACCATCTGCAGAGCCAGGGCTCAGTGCTGCTGCTTGGGGATCTCAACCCAGGAGCGCGGATCAGCGCCGGCGGCCATGTGCTGGTGTGGGGGCGACTAAGGGGCGTGGCCCACGCGGGGGTCCGCGGCGATCGCACGGCCCGGATCGTGGCCCTGCATCTGCGGCCCCTGCAACTGCGCATCGCCGATGCAGTGGCCCGGGGACCCGCCGATGCCCCGGCGGACGGCCAGGCCGAGGAAGCCCAGCTGGTGAACGGCGAAATCCAGATCGAACCGGCCCGACCCGGCTGGCCCCTGCCCGAGTGAACCGGGCCATGGCGGCAGCGGCAGGGCTGCTCAGCGTTGCAATTTGACCGGGATGCTGCTCGATGACGCTGATGGCGAGGAACAGCGTTGAACGGGCCCGAGCTCAGCGATTGATCACACCCAGACCCCCCAAGACGCCGGCAAATGCCATGAACCAGAGCGGCGAGATCCGTGTGCGCAGCATCAGCACACAGACCACCACGGACACCACCACACCAGCGGCGTTGGTGTCAGCCGTATGCAGGATCTTGATGCCGACCTCGAACAGGATGCCCAGCGTGATCGGCCCCAGGCCGCGCTCAAAGGCGATGCGCCAGGGGGAATGTTGGAGCTTGTTCCAGCTGAGGCAGGCCACCACCATCACCAGGGTGGAGGGCAGCAGGATCGCCAGCTCGGCGCCGTAGCCACTGAGCAGGGCCCACCAGGGGCCTTCCGGCCAAGCGGCCCCCAGTCCCAGCAGACCTACCAGCATCGAACTGGGACCGGGGGCCGCTTCGGCCAGGGCATAGAGATCGGCGAACTGGGAGGAGGTGAGCCAGCAGAACTCATGGACGCTGATGTGCTGGTATTCGCTCAGCAGCGTGTTGCCGCCGCCGAGGGAGAACAGCGACAAGCCCAGGAATGTGCCGAGCACCTGCAGCAGATGGCCCAGGTCGGTGAGCGAAGTGGGTGTGCAATGGACCGAAGCCCCGCCGCTGGTGGCAATGGCTGTCCCGCTGGCAGCGGCTGACAGGCTGGCCATCAGCCAGGTGCTGGGCGTTGCGCCGGTCAGCAGGAGCGGCAGGCTCACGGTTGGGAGCCCTTATGTTGGCCCCGCGGCCAGTACCAGGCCATCGCCAGGGGGCCGGCGATCAGCACCACCGGCACCAGGCGCACATGGAAGAACTCCATCGCCACGAAGGTGGCCGCAGCCAGCAGCAGAGCCACCGGATCCTTCCAGTACTGATCCAGGATCTTGAAGCCCATCGACAGGGCCATGCCGGCGGCGGCGGCCACCACTCCGGCCAACACCCGATCGACTGCCGGCAGGGTGTGAAACGAGAAGTAGGCCACCCCCAGGAGCATCAGCAGGGTGAAGGGCACCAGCAGCATTCCCGCCAACGCCGCCAAGGCGCCACTGAGCCCTCGGAAGGCGGCGCCGATGTAGACGGCCATGTTGATCTGGTTCGGCCCCGGGAACAGACGGGCCACCGTCAGACCGGTGAGGAACTCCTCGTTGCTGAGCCAGCCGCGTTGCTCGACAACGATGCGCTGGCTCCAGGCCGACAGACCACCACCGAAGGCGGAAAGGGCCACCTGCAGCATGCCGACGAAGATGTCGCGATGACTGGGAGGCTGCTCAATCATGGACGAAATGGGGATCCGGGGGCAGCTCACCGGCCTCATGCATGCTGGGATCCAGGGGATCGGGGGCTGTGTATTTGCTGGCCTCATCCCAATCGGCCTGGAACACCTGCCTGAAACGCTCGATCACATCGGGGGCATCACTTTCGATCCCCAGTTCGCGGCGGAGATCAAAGGCGCTGCGGTCAATGTTCATTGAACCCGTCTGAGCATAAATGCCATCGACCAGGATCAGTTTGGCGTGCAGCTTGAGATGTTTCTGGCGGCGCACCTTGACACCGAAGCGATGCATGATCCGCAGCGATGAAAACGTGTCATAGATGTCCCAGTCGCTGATGCCGTGCTTGCCGCCGCAGAGGACGCGAACCTTGACGCCGCGCTCACGGGCACAGACGATGCGCTCCAGAATCACGGCGTCGACGAACTTGGGATGCTGAATCCAGAGAGTGCTGGTGGCGGCATCAATGATGCGGGCCATCTGACCACGGCTGTGGGCGCTGCTCCAAACCAGGCCGACATTGAGTTCGGGCACGAAGAAGGTTCGGTGCCAGTCGGCCTCGAAGCCGGCAATCACCTGAGCGACCACCTCCGGATTCTGACTGACAATGCCGTAATCGCGAGTTTCCGTGAAGTATTTGTCCGAGAGATTGAAGGTGGCGATCAGGGCCGCATGGTGATCGATCACCATCGATTTCTCATGGGTGACCGGAAAGGCATCCGAAGTCCAGGCGGTTTCGATGCCAGCGGCCTGTAGCCGGGCGAAGGCCTCATCGTTCCAGCGATCGCCACCAGAGGTGTGGGGGTTGAGCATCACCCTCACCTGCACCCCCCGCTCCTGGGCCCGTTGCAGAGCCTGCTCAATGGCTTCGGACTGGAGCTTGAACTGCTTAAGCAGCAACTGCTCACTGGCCGCATCAATCAGCTCAACCACGGAGCGGCAACCGTCGTCGGGCATGACCACCAGGCGCTGATGAGAATGAAGAAGTTCGGCCATCCTTGGGGTCAAGATCCAGAGCTTGTTTTAGGTGCATCGGCCTGGTCCTGTCGAGCCGGTACCCCAAGGGGACTCCGCTGACAGCGGGATCGGCTGCGCCGGCCTAGCCTGCGCCAACGTCGATGGATGCCGTGACGACAGCTTCCGCCCGCATCATTTTGATCTGTTCCGGCAAGGGAGGCGTGGGCAAGACCACCCTCACCGCCAATCTGGGCGTTGCCCTGGCTCGCCTCGGCAAAACCGTGGCCGTCCTGGACGCCGATTTCGGTCTGCGCAATCTCGACCTGCTTCTGGGTCTGGAAAATCGGATCATCTACACCGCCCAGGAGGTGCTCGCGGCCACCTGCCGCCTGGACCAGGCCCTGGTGAAGCACAAGCAGCAGCCCAACCTGGCTCTGCTGCCGGCCGGCAACCCCCGGATGCTCGAGTGGCTGACGCCCGAGGACATGCGCACGATCGTCGCTCTATTGGCTGAACGCTCTGACTACGTGTTGATCGACGCCCCCGCCGGCATCGAGCAGGGCTTCAAGAATGCGGCCGCCGCCGCCTGCGAAGCGATCGTGATCACCACGCCGGAGGTCTCGGCGGTCCGTGATGCCGACCGGGTGATCGGCCTGCTGGCCACGATGGACGTCAAAC
>CAIKWV010000386.1 GCA_903831165.1 uncultured cyanobacterium | reverse complement strand
CCCCTGCCGGCCAGGCCTATCTGAACATCGCCCGCCGTCTCTGCGGCGAGGAGATCCCGCTGATCGATCCCTCCAAGCAACGTCACGGTTTGCGGGCACGGCTGCTCAACAAGCTCAGGAAAACCACGGGACTCTTCTGACGGCCATGACCGTGCTCGATTTCATCAACCGGCTGCTGGGACGGGAGAAACCCAGCGGCACCATGGCCCGGGAACGGCTGCAACTGGTGCTGGCCCACGACCGCAGCGACCTCAACCCGGAACTGCTGGAGCAGATGCGCCGCGAGATTCTGGAGGTGGTGCAGCGCTACGTGGAGATTGACATCGAGAGCTGCGATGTGAGTCTGGAAACGGAGGATCGGGTCACGGCGCTGCTGGCCAACCTGCCGATCAAACGAACCAGGGAATTCCCGCTGCCGAAGAACCCCGGCTCGGATCCCAATGCCGCCGAGGGCCGGGGCGCGGATGCCACTCCAGCAGCTCAGCCTGACAGCGCCGGCGCCGAGGCGGCCGCGCCCAGGCCTGAGGCTCCGGCCAGCGAGCGTGCAAGCAGCGGCCCACCAGACGACGGCAACGAGCCGTCCACTCCCGCGGGGATCGGCGAGCCCTGATCACCCCCTTCCCCCGACTGGCGCCCAGATTCAACGCTGACCCGGCCGGCCTGACCAGCTGCGGCGAACCCCATTCAGACCCAGCGATCACAACGGATCATCGCCCTGGATGCGGCTGAACAGCCGTCGGCCAAGCCCGAAGTGCCATTCGACGCCCTGCCGATGGCAGAGGGACGGGGCCTGGGAGATGGTCGCATCGACACTGGAGCACTCGCGAGACTGATCTCGCGAGGGACCACCAAACCACCAGACCGCGCCCAGAGCCAAGAGCTAGCCGTAGGCTGTGGCCAGCAGAGAAACCTTCAACACCGGCTTGCAACGGTCCTGCAAGGGAAGCCCGAGAGACCGTGGACAGCTTTGTCGACCTGACTCCGGACGAGGCCAGCCCACCCCGAAGCCGCTGCCGCCCCAGCCGGGGTTGGTCCGGTGGCGGGAATGCTGCCAGCAGATCGCTCGCTCGGCCATGCCCCACAGCCCTCGCGCTCTCGCTGTTGCAGGAGTCCATCCCGCCTGGCTCCTGTCCCGGATCACCCCCGCCGAAGATCGGGTGCTGCAACTGGTTCGCCGCGGCGGCAGCAACCGCAGCATCGCCGCCGAGCTCGTGCTCAGCCCACGCACGGTGGAAAGCCATGTCTCAAGCCTGTTGGCCAAAACGGGCTGCCGCAGCCGCAGTCAGCTGCTGCTTTGGGCCCTGAAACAACACCCAACCTGCGAGGCCAGCCAGCCCCTGAATCAGCAGTGCAGCAGCTGACCAGGCAGCAGGTCGGTGGCCCAATCCTGGAGGGAAAGGGGCTGGCTGAGGGCAAAACCCTGAAATTGATGGAGTCCCAATTGTTTGAGTAGGGCAAACGTCTGCTCATCTTCGATGCCCTCGGCAATCAGCTCGAGTCCCATGGCCTGGGCGAGATCGACGATCACGCGAACAATATGCACGGCATCGGCATCGGTTTTCATCGCCTGGATGAATGATTTATCGATCTTCACCAGATCAGGACGAATCAGCCGTAGCAACACCAGGGAAGAATAACCCGTACCGAAATCATCGAGTGCGAAGCGGATTCCTTCAGCCCGCAGCCGCTCCAGATTGCGATTCACGGTGGCATTGGGCTCCAGGAAGCAATGCTCGGTGATCTCCAGGATCAGTTGCCGGGCTGGCAGACCCTGGCCGTGAAGCTGCGCCAGCAGCAGCTCAGCCAGGTTGGCATCCTGCAGCTGGGAAGCAGAGAGATTGAGGGCAAAGGCCAGGCTGGGATGCTGGCGCGCCAGGGTGGAAAAACCCTCCATGGAGATCTTGATCAGCTCAGGACCCAGCAGGGACATCTGCCGATGATGCTCGGCCAGCTCCAGAATCAGGCTGGGATCAATCGGACCGAGCTGGGGATGATGCCAACGCACCAAGGCCTCAGCGGCGATCAGGCGGCCTTCAGCATCCACAATGGGCTGAAAGACCATCTGCAGCTGATGGCTGCGAATGGCCTGGATCAGATCAGCGTAGAGCTGATAACTGTGTAACTTCGTGCCCATCACGACCAGATCAGGTCCGACAATGCGGCTATGACGGCTGCGCTTGGCCTCATACATGGCGAGATCCGATCGGCGCAGGGCTTCGCCGAGATCCGCATCATCAGGGGCCACCAGACTGATACCGATGCTGAGGCTGATATCGATCTTCAGACCATCCACCTCGATCGGATCCCGCACGGCCTCACTGAGGCGCTTTGCCGTGGCCAGACCGGCAGCATTGAGGCCCGCCGCCGAGACATCATCCAACCCCGAAAGATCCAACAGAACAGCCAGCTCATCGCCGCCATAGCGGGCCAGAAAATCACGGGGGCGCAGCACCCTGGCCAGCCGTTGAGCGACATGAACCAGCACGCCGTCGCCGACGGCATGGCCGTAGCTGTCATTGATCGCCTTGAACTTGTCGACGTCCAGGAACAAAACCGCGAAATGCTGATTGAGCTGCCGATGACGAGCCGCTTCTCTCGCGAGCTGCTCCATGAAATGGCGGCGATTCGGCAGCTGGGTGAGGGGGTCCTGCAGGGCGAGGCAACGGGCGCTGGCCAGCACCTCGCGAAAACGCCGGACCACCTGGTCGAAGGGCCGAATCGCGCCCTGATTCCCCTGGTCCGGTCCGCCCCCCAGAGAGCCGGCATCCAAGACCGCAAGGGGCAGCGAATCCACCAGCGAAGGCAACCCTTCCGCACTCAGCTGGGGGCCCAGCAACTGGTGATGCTGCCCCAGGCGTTCAATCAATTGATGGAGATCCTCAGAGGCACGGCGTATCCCGTGATTCACCTTGCGTTCCGCCAGACGGTCCCGCAGCACCTGGCGGCGGCGATCCAACATCTGCAAGGCTCGCAACACGGTGGCCAGCATCAGGATCCCCAGAAGGAATGGCCCATCTCCAAGCAAGGATCGGCCCAACAACATGCGGACAGGCGGACGTTTCAGACCAAGGATCGTGTCATTGCTGGAATAGATGAGCGGCACGATCGGTTCATCTTTGTCCGAATTCTCACTGGCCTCATGTCGGCCTCCAGCGGCGGCCGACACCGGCAACATCACCAGCTCCTGGCGCAGAATCTGTAGGCGCCGAAGAATCCGCTCCGTGTATTCATGCTTGAGCAAAGGATCAAACACGGCGATGGTGCCGGCCGCAGGCGCCTTAGCCGTGTTGTTGCTGATCATCGTCGCTGCGCCGAGATAAATCTGGCCATTTTCGGTGCGACAGGCCAGCCGCACCGTGCTGCGGACATCGACCAGGCGGGCGACATTGCCCTGGACGCAGCGAATCAGGGCCGAATAGGACGGAGGCCGTAGAGCTGGATCGGCAAACGTGATCCTGGGTGCCCCGCGGTTATCCAGCAAGACCATCACAGCACCACCATCAAACAGCGCCGCTGTTTGCAGATTAGTGCGCTGATAATCGGGATTCTGTCCCCGCATATAGCGATCGACATCATCCCAGTGCCCCCAATCACCCGCTGCCCGCTTCATCACGGACAGATCCGCCTCCATGATCGCCAGGGTGTCGTCGCGGGATTCCTGCGCCTGTCTGGCGATCTCATTGCTGCGACGTTGCAGCTGCAGCCACAGCAAGGGCACCAGAATCAACAGCGCCAGAGCGAGCGAGCGCACAAAACCCCGCGACTGCAAGGGTGCGCGACGTTCCTCCTTGCGCCAGGAGCGCAGGAGCGAACCCAGAGATCGCCGTTGGAAGGGGAAGGTCATGATCCACGCCGATTCTGACCACCCAACCCCGATGATGGCGCCGGATTGAAGCCGTGGGGATGGCTTCGTCACCGCTTCTGAGGTCAGTCTCCGGAGGGCTCTCCCAGCCATGCAGGCCGTCCCCGCCAGCTTCGCCGTTCACCCGCAGGATCTGCCGGTGAGCGGCTGCTGTCGTTGCGCTGGCTGCGCAACGCCGCTCAATCGCCGATGCGTGCCTTCAGAACTGGAGCTGCCATTGCAGACCCAGGGCCAGAATCGTGCCAACCCCGACCGGCGCCTGAATCCACTGCAGCACCGGTTGCAGCGACAGGCTGCTGTTGATGGCGTAGCTGTAGTTGAGCTCCAGCAGCGATTGCGGCCGCAGCGCCGGCTGCCGCTGCTGGTTGAAGCTGCTGTGGCCGAAGCCCAGGGCCAGCACATCAAAGGGGCGCCCCTTGATCAGGCCCTGGCAGAGCCAACCGCCACTGCCAAACAGCGTGACCGGATTGCCGTCGGCCTCATCACCTCCGCTGAGGCCGAGCCAGAGCCGATTGTCGAGACCGATCGGCAACTCAGGCGCCAGGGTCAGGGAACTGAACAGCAACGGCAGCAGAGCTCGATGGCTGCGATCGGCGACATAACCGCCGCCCACCTGCAACAGCGGCGCCGGCAGCAGCCGGCTGAAGGAGTACTGGCCCTGACGAATCGGCTCGAGCAGGCGTCGGGCCCCGGGCAGGCGATCGAAGCGCCACTGCAGCACCTGAAGATGACCATCGAAGCTCGGCAGGTTGGGATTGACCCCCAGCAGAGCCGCCATACTGATGCTCGGACTCAAGAAATAGGCGGCATACTTCCATTCGCCCCAGGCACCGCGATCGCCGCTCGGGCCCGGATCAGCGCCGCCGGGCCGCCAGTGCAGCTCAACGCCAGGCGCCACATAGGGATTGATCGGCAGCCCGGGCTGGTTGAGGTTGAGAACATCGTTGAAGACGGTATTGAGGTAAGCCTCCAACACCGGGGCCTGCACAAATCCGGGGTCCAGCGAGAACAGCCCCGCTTTGACATCGACAGCTGCCGAACCGCCAAGCCGCTCCAGGCTGGCTTCGGTGATCCAGAAACCGATGGGACTGTCGAGGGCCGTCAGCGGAAAGGAAGCGCCGATCCGCTGGCCATAGCCGGCCACCCCGCTGACATGGGCGAGGGACCCATTCAGCCGCCAGTGATCAAGTTCGCGCCAACGGCTCTGGTCCTTGCCGAAACCGCTGCTGGCACTGAAATCCAACGTGCTCTGCTGAATCCAGTTGCGGACCTGCACCAGTCCGCCGGCGGGATTGATGAAACCATCGCCTTGCACACTCAGCCCCAGGTTCAGCCAAGGGGGCACATGCAACAGCTCATTCAGCGTCGGCCAGGACTGGACCGGGGCCAGGGGTGACTGGGGTTCGGGCGTGGGGCTGACCGCCGCGGCTGCCGCAGGAAACGCGGACGCGGCTGGGGCTGTTGGAAGCGCTTTTTCTGGCCGAGCAGCTGTTCGGAGT
>CAIKWV010000385.1 GCA_903831165.1 uncultured cyanobacterium | reverse complement strand
TCCCGCCGCCAAGATCAAGGTGCTCAAGGCCGTCCGCGAGGCCACCGGCCTCGGTCTGGGCGAAGCCAAGGCCCTGGTCGAAGCCGCTCCCAAGGCGGTCAAGGAAGGCATTGCCAAGGCCGAGGCCGAAGCTCTGCAGAAAACCCTCGAAGAAGTCGGCGGCAAGGTCACGATCAAGTGATTCGCGGTCGGGCTGCGGCCCGACCAGCCCCCTGCTTCGAGCCTGCCCCTGGGCGGGTTTGTTGTTCCGGCCGGTCCCTGCGGGGGCCGGCTTTTTGCTGGCCCAGGTCTGGCAGGCTCTGGGCCGGTTGCCGAGTTCCAGGGCTAGAAGCGGTTCAGGCGGGCCCAGACCACCGCTGCTGGGGCAACGCACCGCCTCCCTACCCAGTTCGCTCCGTGGCGCGGGGGCCTGCCGAAGGTCTGCTGTCTCCCTCCAGGTGATGAAGGCCCTGGCTGGCACGAATCCGGGATGGACGGAGCCTCCTGGGTCATCAAGACGCACCGAGCCGAGCTGCCCCCGTGCCGGCGCAGGTTCCCGGCCCAATGTCGCCCGGGTTGCTGGGCTCAACGCCGAACGGGATGGCGTCGTCGCCCTGGCCAGCCCTGGGCCCTCCGGCGCCGACCTGTCCCCTGCGGGCTGGCCGAACCCGATCGGACGAAGTTTGCAGCCATGGCCCGCAGCCAAGCCCCGAAGCTGAGGTGCTCCCGGTCCACGGTGCCGCCTGCCCCTGGCTTGCTAGCGCCCAACGGCCACCCGGAGGGGTCGCCAAGGCACGGCTTGCCCCGTCGCCTCGATCGGGGCTGTCGCGCCACCTGGGTCGCTTCCAGGCACCACGGCTCGCTGCGCTGGCCGTGCTGTCGCATCCCCTGTCCCCAGCCTTCTGGCCCTCGCATCCCAACCGCAACCCATGAAAAAAGCCCCGCCGAAGGCAGGGCTTTGAGGTGGAACGATTCCGGGAGTCTGTCCTCGTTTCGACCCTGGAAGAGCGTCCCTCACTCCTCACACCCCAGAACCTTACGGGATGCCTCTTGGGGTTGACAGGCGCAGGCGGCCGGCATTTCAACTGGCACCGGAACCCTGGCCGATCTCACTCGCGGAAGGGAATCACCTGCAGGGCGATGGTGCGCCCCGGTTCCGCCAGCATCGCCGGCGTCTCTCCGCTGCCATAGCCGTTGCCCCCCTGGGACCAGGCCCGGTTGCGGTTGGTCCGTCGAGCCAGCAGGGGCGACGGCGGTGCGACCAGAGGCGACGGCGGCGGATTCAGCGGCGAACCGGAGGCCTGGGCGATCAGTTGGGGCAGGCTGGTGCCGTTGGCGAAATAGATGTGGCTGAGGGCCTGATTGCGGAAGCTGCGGCGTTGCAGCTCCCAGCCGGGCTCCAGTTGCAACGCCACAAAGGCATCCCGGTCGCGGCGGCTGACCTCGGCGCGGCCCACCACCAGCTCGGTGGGTGAGGCCACCGAGCTGGCCTGCAGATAGAGGGTGGTTCCCCTTTGAACCAGGCGCAGACGCCAGCTGCCGGCCAGGTCGTCGCGGTTGATGCGCAGCGAGTAGCCGTTGCTGTCCAGGTAGCGGCTGCAGATCCCCGTGAAGTCGAAGCGGTTGAGGCTGGGATCGACCAGGCCGTCGCCGCGCTGCTGCCAGCAGGCCGGACGCCGCCGCAGTTGCTCCAGCACCAGCAGGTTCCAGTCGTCAGCGCCGACCGGTCGGGCCAGGATGGCGAAGTTGGCCCCATCCACCGGGTTGCCGTCGAACAGAACATCGGCCCGGGCCAGGGAGCCCTGCGGCAGGCTCGCCGGCAGGGCCGTGCAGGCGAGGGCGAGCCCTGTCAGGGCCAGGTAGGTTCGCTTCATGTTCAGGCGTCCACGGCCCGGGTCCATCCCGGGTTGGGGAGGCCCATTTAACCGAAGCCGACAAGAGGGTGCCAATGCTGGATCAGCCGTTTCGGGTCGTGGCCGCCGCCTGTGATGGAGCCTGCAGCGGCAACCCTGGACCGGGGGGCTGGGGCGCCCTGCTGCGCTTTGAGGATGGCTCCCAGTGGGAGTTGGGCGGTGCCGATCCCGCCGCCACCAACAACCGCATGGAGCTGACGGCCGCCCTGGCCCTGCTGGAGACCCTGCGCGATCTGCCGCGCCATCCCCAGCTGGTGATCCACACCGACAGCCGGTATCTGATCGACGGCTTGCAGAAGTGGCTGCCGGGCTGGAAGCGCAAGGGCTGGCGCACCGCCTCGGGGGGGCAGGTGCTCAACCGCGACCTCTGGGAGAAGCTGGATCGGGCCCGCCTCAGCGATCTTTCCCTGGTGCACGTGCGGGGCCACAGCGGCGATCCTGACAACGATCGCTGTGATGCCATCGCCGTGGCCTTTTCCCGGGGTCAGCGGCCGGCGCTGGCACGGGAGGGGCCGGCCGCTGCGGCAGGGGCGCCCAAGCGGGCGCAGGCCTCGGCGGCAGAGGCGCCAGGGCTGCAGACCTCGATCGTGGAGATCGTGACGGCGACGGCCGGGCCTGGCCGGGCTTCCGGGGTGGCCTCCAGTGCGCGGACTGCGGCGTCTCGGGCTTCCGCCTCCGGGGCTGGGGCTGCTTCCAGGTCCCAGGCCGCACCGACCGCGGCTTCGCCCTCCGCTGCGTCTCAAACCAAGGGGTCTCAAGCCGTGGCGTCTCAAGCCATGGCGTCCAAGGCCGCGGCATCTTCGGCCCAGGCGTCTCAGGCCGCAGCACCTCAAGACAAGGCCTCTCAGGCCGGAGACATCCAAGACATGGCCTCTCGGGCTGCTTCCTCGAGCGCGACATCAACGTCAACGCCAAGGTCAACGCCAAGGTCAAGCGGGCGAACCAAGTCTGGGGCGACCAAGGACCAGGACTTGGCGGCTGCCGTGGATCAGGAGGCCCAGCAGCGCCCGGAACCGCAGACCACGGCCGGCGATCGGTCCCCTGCCGATCCGTCCCCCGAACCTCTGGTCCGGCTGCTCAGCCGGCTGGAGCTGGCCGAGCGGCTGGCGGCGGGGGGCTTCGCCCTCTCCCTGGTGGAACTGGCCCAACTGGTGGAATTGCCCCTGCGCAGCCTGGAGGCCCGCCAGCAGGCCTGGCCCTGGCGGGACTGGACGGTGGTGCCCCTCGGCCAGGGGCGCTGGCGCCTGGAACGGGACGCGGGAGGATTGGCGACGCGGCAGTGAGTCGGGTGGAGATGGATCAGGACGACCTCACGGCTGTGGCGGACCCCCAGGGCCAGGCGGAGACCGGCGGCCGCACCGGTGCCCTGTACCGGCGTTTCGTCGGGCCGCTGCTGGCTCAGGACGACGGCACCGATGCCGAGCAGCTCAGCCGGGCGACCCTCTCGGCCCTGGGCCAGATCTCGCCACGCCGCCACTGGCCCCTGGTGCGCGGCACCCTCGAAGGGCTGGCCGGCGAGCTGCAGCGCCGGGATCCCCGCCTGCAGCAGACCCTGTTCGGCTGCCGTTTCGCCAATCCCCTGGGCCTGGCGGCCGGCTTCGACAAGAACGGCGTGGCCGCCGGCATCTGGGATCGCTTCGGCTTCGGCTTCGCCGAGCTGGGCACGATCACCTGGCAGGCCCAGGCCGGCAATCCCCGCCCGCGCCTGTTCCGTCTGGCGGCGGAGCGGGCGGCCCTCAACCGCATGGGCTTCAACAACGACGGCGCCCGGGCCGTGAAGCGGATCCTGGAGCAGCAGGCCCTGCCGCCTCCGGGCCAACGGCCGGCGGTGCTGGGGCTCAATTTCGGCAAGTCGCGGCTGGTTTCGCTCGAACTCGCCCCCGACGACTACGCCTCTTCCCTGGAGTTGCTGGCTCCCCTGGCCGACTATGCCGTCGTCAATGTCAGCTCCCCCAACACCCCGGGGCTGCGGGATCTGCAGGAGGAGTCCCAGTTGCGGCGCCTGGTGGAGCGCCTGCGGCGCCTGCCCGCCTGTCCGCCGCTGCTGGTCAAGATCGCCCCCGACCTCGAGGACGACGCGATCGACACGATTGCCCGCCTGGCCTACGAAGAGGGCCTGGCCGGGATCATCGCGGTCAACACCAGCCAGGATCGGCTCGGCCTCGGGGACCGGCTGCTGGGTGCCACCGGGCGCCCCCTGGCGGAGGAGGCGGGCGGGCTGAGTGGTCGGCCGCTGCGGGGCAGGGCCCTGGAAGTGCTGCGCCGCCTGCGGGCCACGGCGGGACCGGCCCTGCCCTTGATCGGTGTGGGCGGCATCGATTCGGCGCCGATCGCCTGGGAGCGGATCACGGCCGGGGCATCTTTGGTGCAGATCTACACCGGTTGGATCTACGAGGGACCCGAGCTGGTGCCCCGGATCCTGGAGGGTCTGGTCCAGCAGCTCGATCGGCATGGCCTGCGCACGATTACCGAAGCGGTCGGCACGGGGCTGCCCTGGCGTTGAAAGCTCGGTAGCGTTAGCCAGTGCGGGATGGATTGATTGGAGCTTGCCGGGTTATTGGAGGATCTGCAGGACCGCCTGCGGCCGCTGAAGGCCCAGATGTTCCCGCAGCAGGTCTTGCTTGAACTGCAGGACACGGCTCTGCGCGGGCAGCAGCTGAAGAACGACGTCCCCCTGCCCGTCAGCCTGGAGGCCCCCCTGCCCGCCCTCACCTGCCGC
>CAIKWV010000384.1 GCA_903831165.1 uncultured cyanobacterium | reverse complement strand
GGTCCACTCCCAGGATCCGGAGGCGGCGGCCCGGCTGGCGACTTTTCAGGCGGGGGAGGCGGACTGGCTGGTGAGCATCGACATGTGCGCCGAGGGATTCGACGCGCCCAGGCTGCGGGTGGTGGCTTACCTCACCACGGTGGTCACCCGCAGCCGCTTTGTGCAGGCGATCACCCGGGCCGTTCGCATGGACGGTGAGCGCGCCGCCTGCGAGGCGATTCCGCGGCATCCCTCCTACGTTTTTGCCCCAGCCGATCCGCTGCTGATCGGCCATGCCCGCAGCTGGTCGCTCAGTGAGCCCTACCTGATCCGCGCACCCGCAGCGGCCGGATCAACACCGGGGGCCCCGGGGGCAGCCGCCGCTGCAGGGCGGTTTCCTCTGCAGGCCCTGGCGGACGATGCGGGCGCCGTGATCCGCATGAACGGCCCCCATTTGCCCGGATTTCTGGGACGCGCAGGTTAAGGAGCCGAACCACTCAAGTGCGGTCCGGACGGCCGATGATGTGCGACGTTGTGTCAACCAACACCGCCGGATCACCCAAGTGCCGGCAACGTGAGCTCAGCCGGAGCAAGGTCATGCCTGGACCGAACGACGACGCCAATTCACGCCATCACCGTCACGATGGCTCCAAAGACTTCAGGAGCCCCAACAACGATGGTGACGACGGCAGCCTGCTTGATGCCAGGGTGCATCGACGCCTGACCGTGGCTGTGTGCTGGGCTCTGGCCCGCAGGGCCGCGCTCGACAGTCGCGAGCTCTATGAAGACAGCTTTGCCTTGAGCGAAGAGTTCAGGGAATGGTTGGTGAGCCTGGAGGATCACCCCGATGTGCTGCAGGCCAATGTGCTGATGGTGCCCAACCATCTGACGCTTGAGCGGAAACCGGAAACCGACGGTCGCTTGGGAATCTAAAGCAAATCAAAAGATTTTGGCAATGGGTCGGCAGTGTGCCGGCCTTTTTTGTTGGCTCGCTCCTGGTCGGCGCACCGGGGTCGGCATGCCCGTGCTGTGCTGAGCGGACGGCGTCGCCGATCAGTCCGAGGAGATCGTGCCTCAGATCGTTGCCATCCCCGGCGGCGGGCGAGCGCCCAGAGATCCTTGCCGCTCCCTAGGCTCCTGCCCACCTTCCAATGCGCTCAGTAACGATGGGGGACGAGCAGCTCGACCGGCAGGACACCGTGACCGCGGCTGATCCCGCCCATGACCGGGAGATTGAGAATCTGGTGATCGTCGGCTCCGGCCCCGCCGGCTACACGGCGGCCATCTACGCGGCCCGGGCCAATCTCAGCCCCCTGTTGATCACGGGCTTCCAGGACGGCGGCATCCCCGGCGGTCAGCTGATGACCACCACCCATGTGGAGAACTTTCCGGGCTTTCCCGACGGCATCCTCGGCCCGGACCTGATGGATCGCTGCAAGGCCCAGGCCCTGCGCTGGGGGACCCGGCTGCTGGAGGCCGATGCCGAGGCGATCGACCTGTCCCAACGCCCCTTTCGGATCACGGCCGACGGCCGCACGATTGCGGCCCAGGCCCTGATCCTGGCCACCGGCGCCAGCGCCAACCGTCTGGGGCTGCCCCAAGAGGAGCGCTTCTGGAGCCGCGGCATCAGTGCCTGTGCCATCTGTGATGGCGCCACTCCCCAGTTCCGCAACGAGGAGCTGGCTGTGGTGGGCGGCGGTGATTCCGCCTGCGAGGAGGCCGTGTATCTCACCAAGTACGGCAGCCATGTGCACCTGATCGTGCGCGGCGACCAACTGCGGGCCAGCGGCGCCATGGCGGACCGGGTGCTGGCCAATCCGGCGATCACCGTGCACTGGCGCAGCCAGGTGGCCGATGCCAGCGGCGACGACCAGTGGATGCAGGGCATCAGCCTGAAGGACACCACGACCGGCAGCCTCCGGGAGCTGCCCGTACGGGGCCTCTTCTATGCCATCGGCCATACCCCGAACACCCGCTTGTTCAAAGATCAACTGGACCTCAACGACGCCGGCTATCTGGTCACCCAGCCAGGCCGGCCGGAAACCAGCTGTGAAGGGGTCTATGCGGCGGGCGATGTGGCCGATGCCGAATGGCGCCAGGGCATCACCGCCGCCGGCTCCGGCTGTCAGGCGGCTCTGGCGGCCGAGCGTTGGCTGAGCCACCACAACCTGGCGGTGACCGTGCGCCGCGACAACGTCGAGCCGCAGGAGGTGGGCGAGCCCAAGCGCACGGCGATCAGCGATGAAGCCAACTTTGATCCGAGCCAGCTCTGGCAGAAGGGTGGGTTTGCCCTACGCAAGCTCTACCACGACAGCCCCAATCCGCTGCTGGTGGTGTACACCTCCCCCAGCTGCGGCCCCTGCCACGTGCTCAAGCCCCAGCTCAAGCGGGTGCTGGACGAGCTGGGCGGCCGTGCCCAGGGCGTCGAGATCGACATCGAGGCCGATCAGGAGATCGCCGTGCAAGCCGGCGTCACCGGCACTCCCACCGTGCAGCTGTTCTTCAACAAGGAGCTCAAGCAGCAGTGGAAAGGGGTGAAACAGCGCAGCGAGTTCCGTCTGGCGATTGAGGCGCTGCTGGCGGTTCCGGTCTGAAAGCCTTCGCCTGCCAGCCCAGGTCGTGCGTGATCACCGGCCGGACTGGCACTGCACCCAGTCCTGACCTCGGCGGTGTTTCGCAAGGGGGGCTGAGGCAAGGCCACTCCGGTTTCACTGGCAGGCCTCAGCATCGACCCGTTGCTGTCGGCTGAGCCCTGATGTCCTTCAGCAGGCTCAAGGCTCTGGGGAGTTGCTGGACCTGGCAAACCCTGCGCCAGGCCAGGCCACGGATTCCATGCTGATTCACTCAGGACCCGGTATGCCTTGAGCAGAGGCTGCGTCAGCAGCGATCCGGAAGCGGGGCCGGCCAGGCCGAACGCATGACGACCCTCGCTTCAAGCGGGCTGACACCTGCCGCGCAACCGGCCCGATATCGACGACGTTGGCGCGCCCGTCACTCTGATCATCGCCGGATACGCAACCAGACAGACGAAACGCACGACGCATCTGTTTCACAGCCAAATCCCAACTCACGGAGCCGCTCCAGATGATCCGGATCGGCTTTCGCCGGTGGAGGGACCCTGTCCGCCGTGCTTCAGCGACGACGGGGTCCACCCGGACGGTTGCCGCCGGGGCGGGGGCCGGTGGCGCCGGCGTTGCGCTCCCGGTAGGTGATGCGGCCGCGGGAGAGGTCGTAGGGGCTGATCTCGACGAGCACCTTGTCGCCGGCCAGCAGCTTGATGCGGAACTTGGTGAGCTTGCCCGCAGCCCGGCAGAGGCATTGGTGACCGGCCGGCTGTTCCAAGGTGACGAGGTAGAACCCGTTGCCCTGTTCCTTCTCAATCACGCCGGAGGTCTCGATCATGCGGGGATGGGCCGTGCTGCAGGGTGATCAGACAGCTTAGAGGGCCGAGCGTCACCGCTCGCTTCGGTTGGGGCCCGGTGACCAACCTCAACCGTCTGCGGCCCCATGGCGATTAGGGTCCGACGCAACACTTGTCGGCCCCCAGATGATCCTGCCTACGGTGACGATGGATCTGGGCCTGCTGCTGATCTCGATCGGGGTGGTCAATCTCTGGCGCGCCCGCCAGAACGCCTGAAGGCTGGGCTCCGGCCCCGGCGCGGCCATCGCCACCATGACCACCCTGCTGTTCCACAAGCCCTACGGGGTGCTGAGCCAGTTCACACCGGAGCCAGGCAGCCCCTGGGACTGCCTGGCCTCCTGGGTCGCTGTGGGGGGGGTGTATGCGGCCGGGCGGCTCGATGCCGACAGCGAGGGATTGCTGCTGTTGACCGACAACGGCGCCCTGCAGCAACGGCTCACCGATCCACGCTGGGGACATTGGCGCCGCTATCAGGTGCAGGTGGAGGGCCTCAGCAGCGCAGACTCCCTGGAGGCCCTGCGGCAGGGCCTGGTGATTCAGGGGCGGCGCACCCTGCCGGCGCGGGCCCGGGCGATGGATCCGCCGGAGGAACTGCCGGAGCGGAATCCGCCGATCCGCCATCGTCTGAATGTGCCCACCAGCTGGCTGGAACTGGAGCTGCGCGAAGGCCGTAACCGCCAGGTACGGCGCATGACGGCCGCGGTGGGTCTGCCGACCCTGCGCTTGCGGCGCGTGGCCATTGATCTAATGGACGAGGAGCCGCTCCTTGATCTGGCTGGACTGAGCCCGGGGGCATGGCGTCAGGTCAATGCTCAGGAGCAGGGCCGGTTGGAACGGCTGCTGCGCCCAGGGCTGCGGCGGCCGTCCGATCGGATGGGGCCGCCAGCGCGCTGAACGCTGCGACCTCCGGCCCCTAGGCAGGCACATCCGACGGGTCAGGGCTGGGGATGATGGGGTGGGGAGCTGCGGTTTGGATGGGGTCGGCCAGCCGCCCAGTCAGCAGGGCCTCAACCCAGCACGTCCTTGAGTTCGCGCACGGTCTGCAATTGGCCGTAGTAGTAGTTGGCGCGGGCGCGGCGATCGGGATCCTCCAGGGTGTCGAGGGCGTCGAAACCAAGGCCCTGCCAGAGCTCGTGGCCGCAGGCCCGATTCACCTCCTCGGTGGCCTCCTCCTCCAGATTGGCCAGCCGGCGCTGGAGATTCTTGATCTGGGCAATGGCCATGGGGACCGTCACTGAACGCAGTGAATCGATAGTACACACGCACTGACGCCGAAGCCAGAGCTGCGGGCAGGCTCAGAAGGGCAGTTTTTTCTTGGCTTCCTTGTCGAGATCGGATTCCATCTCCCGCAGCCGCTTGAGAATCGTGTCGTAGTACTCCTTGAGGTAGTCCTCAAGGCGGGTCGTCTCGGCTGGATCGAGGCCGAACGCGTCGTAGCTCGCCACCATCGGGGCATCGAAGTTGCCACCGGCGCTCACCACCTCAGCAAAGGAGAGGCGTTCAGCCACGTTGAGGCTGCTTTCAAAGAAGCTGGTCACACCTTGCAGCAACGACAGCAGGGCCGGCGGCACCCGGAACACCCGCGCCGATTTGCCGCTGTATTTCTCGCACAGCTGGGTGATCTCGCCGGTGATCCAGGCTTTGGGTCCCACCACCGGAAAGGCCTGGCGAGCCGTCTGGGGGCAGTCCAGGGCGGCCACGGCGAAGCGGGCCACGTCCTGGGTGTTCATGTAAGCGATCGGTGTCGGCGAGCCGCTCACCCAGACGGTCTGGCTTTCGAGCACCGGAATGGCGAACTGGCTGATCAGGCCCTGCATGAAGGCCGCCCCCCGCAGGATCGTGTAGTCCAGATCGGAGGCCTCGAGCCACTGCTCGGTGCAGGCCTTGATGTTCATCAGCGGCACCGTCGGATGGAGGTCCGCCTCCAGCAGCGACAGGAACACCACCCGCTTCACGCCGGCTCTCTGGCAGGCGGCGAACAGGTTCTGCTTGCCGTCCCAGTCGATCGCGTAGGTGCTGACGCTGTCACTGGCCCGAGCCGTGGCCGCATCGATCACGGCCTCCTGACCCTCCAGGGCGTAGTCGAGGCTCTCCGGCTCCAGCAGGTCGCCGCGGGTGAGCTCGCAGCCCCATTCCTGCAGGAAGGCGGCCTTGCGGGGCGAGCGCACCATGCAGCGCACGCTGTGACCCGCATCAAGGGCTCGCCTGGCGATCTGGCGTCCGAGGGTGCCCGTTCCACCGACAACCAGAACCTGCATCTGCCCACGTCCGAAGCCGGCTGAGCCTAGGGGTACGGCTGACTCGGTCGCGATCGCCAAGGCCAGAATGGCTGGGAGCGCAGTGCCGAGCCAACGGCCCGAATGCCATCAATCGGACAGGAGCGGCAGGGCTCTCTGCGTTCTTCAGCAAGCCTCGACGCGGATCAGCTCAATCCTTGAGCAGTTTCAGCAGCAGCCAACCACCGGCCAGGCCCACGGGGATCAGCACCCAGAACAGCGCGGCGGTGCCGAAGATTTCAGAGGCCATGACCCGGTCGAAGGGGAAGTGGCTACCTATTTAGCAGCCGTGGTGGCCAACAGGGCCCGGGCTGTCTCAAGAATCCGCGGCCAGGGGGCATCACAGCGCAGCTGACCGGCCATCACGGCGCTGGCACAGGCGTTGAACCCCTGGGCCTGCAGTTCAGCCACCAGGGCCGCCAGAGGCGGCTGGCCGAGCCCCAGGGCGCGGGCGATCGCCTCGGTGGGCCAGCAGCGGGCCGTGGCAGCTGGATCGCCGGCCAGGCGCCGCAGCAGCCGTTCGCCCTCGGCCGCCAGCGTCTGCGGCGAGCCTGCCGATTGCTCAAGCATGGCGCCGATCGTGGCTGGATCCTGCAGGGCGCCGATCCAGAGCGGACCGCTCACCGCCAGGGCCGGCAGCGGCGTGGGCTCACAGGCACAGGGCGGCCAGCGGCGCAGGTTGAGCAGGGACTGGACCTGCTGGTCGCCGCAGCCATGGCAGTGGGCCAGCAGACCCAGATTGCTCTCCTCGCGGGACCTGGGGCGCCGCACCAGGCGCACGGCCGTCCGGAAGGTGCGGCCCTCACTGAAGCTGAACAGCGGCTCGATCCCGCGCCCCAGGGCCCAGGCGCAGCGCGCCACCGTGCCCAGCTGCAGGCGCAGGGCCAGTTCCCAGCTGGCCGGATGGGCCCGGGCCGCCGCCCCCAGCCGCCGCACCGCCGCGGAACGGTCGTGGCCGGTGGGCGAGCGGCCATCGGTGCTGGCCAGCAGCAGCACGCCCCCGAAGCTGACCGCCTCCAGCGCCAGGGGCAGCAGGGCTGAAACACAGCCGAAGGCATCGAGATCGACCAGGTCGAAGCGCTCCTGCCGCTGCAGGCAGCCCGCCAGCAACTGCTGGGCGGTGAGGGCGGTGCAGCGCCGCTCCAGCCCAGGCGGCAGCACGGCCAGATTGCGCTCCAGCACCGGCAGCCGATCGGGATCGGCGTCGTTTGCCCAGATCAGGGACGGCCGGGCCTCCAGGCCCCAGCGCAGGGAGCGGATGCCGCAGCCGGCCATCAGATCCAACAGCCGGGCTGGGCGCTGCAGGGCCAGGCTGCGGGCCAGCAGCACCGAACAATCCCTCGCCGGGCGCGACTCCGGCCGGAAGAAGCCGGAGCCCAGCACCAATCGGGCCGCACCTTCGCAATAGTGAGGGGCATCCGCCGCCTCCTGGATCATCGCCAGAGCCTTCACCATTGTCTGAGGGGTACCAGCCTGCCCGCCCGGGCCCCGCGCCAGCCACCCCTGAACCGCCCCAGCACGGCGTTGACTGGGGCCTGCACGGCACCTGGTGGTGGCGTGAACATGGCTGCCACTGGCGCGTGCTGGGGGAACGCCACCATCCGCCCCTGGTGTTGCTGCACGGCTTCGGTGCCGGCAGCGGCCACTGGCGCCGCAACGCCGCCCCCCTGGCGGCCGCCGGTTGGTGCGTCTACGGACTCGATCTGATCGGCTTCGGTGCCTCCAGCCAGCCGGGCCATGGCCGCCATGGCGGCCTCGACAATCGCCTCTGGGCCCGGCAGGTGCAGGGATTCCTGGAGCAGGTGGTGCAGGCCCCTGCGGTGGTGGTGGGCCATTCCCTCGGCGGCCTGGTCGCCCTGAGCTGCAGCGTCTACTTCCCGGACTGGATCCGGGCGGTGGTGGCGGCCCCCCTGCCCGATCCCACCCTGTTGATGGCCCAGCCCAGAGCGAGCCTGGAGCCCCACCCCCTGGCGGCGCCAAGGCGGCGGCCCTGGCGACGGCGCTTGCAGCGGGCTGTGGTGGTGCTGCTCTGCCGCCTGCTTCCCCTGGAGCTGGTGGTGCCCCTGCTGGCCCATTCGCCGTTGCTGGACCTGGGGATCCAGAGCGCCTACCAGGGGCCGGTGATCGGCGATCGGGAGCTGCACCGGGTGATCGCCCGCCCGGCCCGGCGGGCCACCGCGCCACGGGCCCTGCGCTCGATGAGCATCGCCATGGCCCTGCGGCCCCATGGCGGCACCGCCCCGGCCCTGCTGAACCGGCTGCAGCGGCCGCTGCTGTTGATCTGGGGGCGCCAGGACCGGCTGGTGCCCCTCGATGTGGCCCACCAGTGCCTGCGCCTGCGCGCCGATCTGCCCCTGGTGGTGCTGGAGCAGGCCGGCCACTGCCCCCACGACGAAGTGGCGGAGCACTTCAATGCGGCGCTGCTGGAGTGGCTCGCACCGCTGAACCGACACGTAGCGTTGGACGCAAGGACGGATCGGACATGAAGCACACCCTCTCGGTGCTGGTCGAGGACGAATCGGGGGCTCTGAGCCGCATTTCGGGCCTGTTCGCCAGGCGTGGTTTCAACATCGAAAGCCTGGCGGTGGGCCCGGCCGAAAACCGGGGCGTATCCCGGCTGACGATGGTGGTGGAGGGCGACGACCGCACCCTGCAGCAGATGACCAAGCAGCTGGACAAGCTGGTCAACGTGCTCGGGGTCATCGATCTCTCGACCATCCCGGCGGTGGAGCGGGAGCTGATGCTGCTCAAGGTGGCGGCCCCGGCGGAGAACCGCAGCGCCATCCTCGATCTGGTGCAGGTCTTCCGCGCCAAGGTGGTCGACGTCGCCGATGATGCGCTCACCCTGGAAGTGGTGGGCGACCCGGGCAAGCTGGTGGCCCTGGAGCGGCTGCTGGAGGGCTACGGCATCCTTGAGATCGCCCGCACCGGCAAGGTGGCCCTGGAGCGGGCCTCGGGTGTGAACACCGAGTGGCTCAAGGCCACCAGCTCCCAGAAGCGGGTGCCGGCCTGAGCGGGGCGCCAAGGCGGAGCTTGGCGTTGAGGGTGGTGCGCGGACTCAACAACCTCGTGGCCAGGCTGAACCGGTCGTTGCAGCTTGCGGCTGAGGCCACGGCGAAACGATCGCCACTTCGGCCATGGCCAGTCTGGGCCGGCCCCTGCCTCTGCAAGGCCTCTTGCGCAAGGAGAGCCTTGCTCCGCGAGGTTGACCAAGGCGCCCATGAACCAGTCAGGCACTCGGTGGTGCACAGGCGCTGACCGGCCAGAGGCTCAGGGTTGCCCCTTGACCAGGGTGCCGCCCTCGATCACGGAGGCCTTGACGATGCGATCGCCCTGCTGGATCCGGTCGATCACATCCATCCCTTTGGTGACCCGACCGAAGACGGCATAGCGGCCATCCAACTCGGGCAGGGCCTCCAGGGCCACATAGAACTGGGCACTGGCGGAGTTGGGATCGTTGGAGCGGGCCATGGCCACGGCACCGCGCTGGTGGCTGAGCACCAGCTCCCGGTTGAGCACGGCGCTGCTGAGCGGCTGGCCGTAGCGGGGCTGGGGCTCTTTGTTCAGCTTGAGTTCCAGGGGAATCTGGCGCGCCTCCCCCGTGGCCGGATCGATGAAATCACCCGTGCCGTATTCGCTCACCGGCACCTTGGCATCGGCACTTTTGGGATCGCCGCCCTGAACGACGAACGGAACCGGCTCCCTCACGACCCGGTGGAACGCCGTGCCGTTGTAGGTGCCGCGCTTGACCAGATCGACGAAGTTGCCGGCGGTGAGCGGGGCGGCGGCACCGTCGAGGGTGAGCAACACCTGGCCCTTGCTGGTGTCCAGGCTCACCACGGCGCTGCCGCTGAGGCAAGGGGAAGGGGAGCTGGCGCAGCCCAGGGCGAGCGGCTTCTGGTCGGCGGCGCAGGCCACCAGGCCCAGGGGCACCAGGCTGAGCAGGGCCACCAGAACCAGGGGTTGGAGCCGCAGGGACCAGCGGCGCAGCGGCATGACGGGGCGTGACATCGGCTTCAAAGACCTTCCAGGGGTACGGAAAGAAAGCGGGCCAGCTGCGCGCCGGCCAGTTCGAGATCGGCCAGGGGCATCGGCTCACCCACCCGGGTCAGCGGCAGATCGCGACGCCCCTGCACCCGCAGGGCCAGACGACGCTGGGGGCTGATGCCCTCGCGCACTTCGACCTTGACGGCCTGAATCTCACGCAGCGGAATAACGACTTCAATCCGCTGGCGGAACCCCTGGCGGCTGATCACCGCCTGACCGGCACTGCGATCGAAGCGGTTGCGGCCCGAGCCCACATCAAGGCCGATCACCGTCCACAGGTAGGTGGCCAGCAGCACCGCCGCGATGCCGTAGAGGCCCATGACCAGCCCCTGGGGCACCCAGACCAGCTGGGCGGGATGGCCCACGGGCAGCAGATTGCGGCCCAGGCGGCTGGAGGCGCTGGCCAGCAGGAAACCGATCCCGCCGATGCTCACCGCCAGGGCGACCAGCAGATTTGAGAGGCGCCGGGAGCCGAGCACGGTCTGCTCCAGCAGTTGGTCGCTGGCGAGGGCGGCCGCACCTTTGGCGGAGGCCTGCTGGGCCGATGCCGACGGGCCGGAGCTGGAGGCCGGCCCGGGGCCGGAGGGAACCTGGCTGGACGGCATGGAAACAAGGGCGCAGCAGTGGAAAGCCATCCTGGCCCCACGCCGGCCCAAATCGGCGAACGCTGCGGCAGGCGGCCGTGTCAGCCCATGTCGAGGGCCCACGTGAGTCGCTTCAGCGTTGTTACCATCGCGCCGTATCCAACAGCCCGCGGGGTTCCGAACCTGCGACACCCCACCGTTCACCCATGACGATTGCTGTAGGGCGCGCGCCGGCAGCTCGCGGATGGTTCGACATCCTCGATGACTGGCTCAAGCGCGACCGCTTCGTTTTTGTGGGCTGGTCCGGTCTGCTGCTCTTCCCCACCGCCTATCTGGCACTGGGTGGCTGGCTCACCGGAACCACCTTCGCC
>CAIKWV010000383.1 GCA_903831165.1 uncultured cyanobacterium | reverse complement strand
GACCGATTCGATCCAGGCCCATGCGAGCACACCGGTGCAGATCGCCCAGGTCCGGCTCTCCCAGCTGGGTCCCATCTACCGGCGTCACCATCATCCGCTGCAGAGCACGGCCTTTTCCTTCAGCCGTTTCCTGGTGCCCTGGCTGGCCGGCTACGAGGGCTGGGCGCTATTCATCGATGCCGACATGCTCTGCCAGGGGGACATCGCCGAGCTGTGGGCCCTGCGCGATGAGACCAAGGCCGTGCAGGTGGTGAAACACCAGATGCAGTGCGAGCAGGGCCTCAAATTCCAGGGCATGCCCCAGAGCCCCTACGGCCGCAAAAACTGGTCCTCGGTGGTGCTGTTCAACTGCAGCCGCTGCCCGCAGCTGAGCCCCGACTACGTGAACACGGCCAGTGGACTCGATCTGCACCAGTTCCGCTGGCTCGAGGACGACGCCATCGGCGAGCTGCCACCGGAATGGAATGTGCTGGTGGGGGTGCAACCGGTGCCGGAGAGCGCCCGCATCCTGCACTACACCCTCGGCGGCCCCTGGTTCGACGATTGCCAGGCCATGCCGCAATCGGAGCGCTGGCAGGCTGCCCGCGCCGCCATGAACCATCCCCTCTGCTCCGCCGAGCCATCCCCCCGATGACGGTCTCCCCTGCATCCCCGATCGCTCCGGCTGCCCTGGTCAGCCCCGATCCCCGGGTCCCCTTACAGGCCGCGCCCGACACCACATCCGAGTCCTACCGCCAGGCCTACAGCCGCATCAACGGCGTGGTGGTGGTGGGAGAAACCCTGGCCCACCACCACTTCCGCCGTCTGGCCCGCGCCATCCCCGATGACGGAGCGGAGCTGCTGCGGCTGGGGCAGATGGAGGGCAACCATGCCCGGGAATTGAGCGCATGCGCCAGGAATCTCGGCGTCAGACCCGACATCCGCCTGGCGAAACAGCTGTTCGCTCCCCTGCACCAGCTCTTTCGCCAGTGTGATGAGCGCGGCGACATCACCGGTTGCGTTGTGATCCAGTGCCTGATCGTCGAGTGCTTTGCGGTGGCGGCCTATCGCAGCTACCTGCCGGTGGCCGATGCCTTCGCCCGGCCGATCACCGCCGCCGTGCTTGAGGATGAAAGCCAACACCTCGACTACGGGGAGGCATGGTTGAAGCAGCGCTTCGCGGCGGTGCAGGCGGCCGTCTCGACCATCTGCCTGCAGGCCCTGCCCACCACCTTGACCATCCTGCGGGCCCTGGTGGATGACATGCGCGTGATCGGCATGGATCCCCAGGAGCTGCTGGCGAGCTTCGGCGAGTGCTTCCAGGAAGCCCTGGAAACGATCGGCTACGGCTCCAGCGAGGCGGCCCGCCTGCTGCGGCGGGCGATGGCGACCTGAACGGGTGCCGGTCGGCGCCAAGCCGTGGGCCATCGGGTGTGCAGGGGTGGTGGCTGCCGGGGATGACCACCTGATCAAGGTTGGCTAGACAGGGGTGAGCTCCAGTGCAGCTGGGACCTGGAGCCCCCATCCGCCGCAGAGGCAAGGCCATGGAGCACGCCGAACGGCCAGCGCCCGAGCTCGCCATCCCCAAGGGGCGCTTCCGCCCCGTCAATCCCCTCATTCCCCTGCTGGCCGCCGGAGCGCTGGCACTGGTTGCCTGGGGTTTCGCCTGGAGGCAGACCCAGGACACCTTCGATGAAGCAATTCGCACCAGCCGCAGCCAGGCGGTGCTGATGTCGCTGTCGGATGTGGAGCGCGGCCTGCTGCAGAGCGATCTGCGGGCCATGGTCAGCATTGCCAACCCTGGATATGTCGCCCCCATCCCCTGGAGCGGCTACGGCCTCGAGGAGCGGTCGCTGGAGGAGTTGCAGAACCTGACGGATGAAAACAGCCTCCAGAAGGCACGTTGGCGTCAGCTGCGGCTTGCTGTCACGGG
>CAIKWV010000382.1 GCA_903831165.1 uncultured cyanobacterium | reverse complement strand
TTCCAGCTGCTCCTCAGGCGGCTTTGCCTGCGCAGGGCTCGCTCGTCATGGATGTCCAACCCGACGGAGCCTTCGTGCGGATCCAGTCCGCTGCTGATCCAGTCAGTGGCTGGCCATGGTGGCTGCGGGAATTTCAGCCATCGGGCTGGGGCTGACCTCGGGGCCGTGGGGCAGGAGCGCGTTGCTGGCCAGGCCTTGGATGTCGTGGCTGGGCTGCCTGGGCAGCGGGCCTGGCGCAGGGATGGCCTGCTGAGCACTCAGGCCGCTTCCTGGATCGAGCCGTACGTGCTTGGAGCGACGGCATCGATCGAGGCTCGGCTGCCGGGTTGGGGTGCCGTTGGCGTGGATTGGAGCATGGCGGCAACCCGGTGCAATTCCTGGATCGCCTCGGCGCCTTCGAGCTTCACCAGTTCGTGGCCGTCTCGGGATTCGATCCAGCTGATGCCGAAGTCCGAGACCAGGAAGCGGACCATATGGTTGTCCCCCAGGTCGGCGACAAAGGATGCTCCCTGGTTGTCACTGCCATCGCCGCAGATGTAGCAGGTGGCTATGTGCCCCCGCTTCTGCAGGCAGCTGGCGAGAGCCTGCAGGCTCATGACCAGATCCTGCACCAGGGCTCGGTATTGCTCGGCCAGTCGAAGGAACATCCGGGCCATGCGCAGGGGGACATCGCAATCCTAAGGTTTTCTTCCGATTTCCGCGGCGGTGTGTTGTCCGGTCAGCGGATCCACGTTTTGCGTGGCTGGCATGTTGGGGTTGGCCTTGGTGCGGCTGATGGCGCTCGGGAGGGATTCCCCGGCTTGGGGGGCGGTCTCCACTAGCCCCCTGGCCAGGGTTGAGGTGCTCCCCTTGTTGGAGGCCAGCCCTGCCGGCGGCATCTCGCGAACAGGTCGGGCCGGCTGCAAGCTCCATTCGGTCAGTGGTCAGCCGCTTCAGCCATCGGCCAGGGTCCACCAGCCCGCCGCTGGGCCGATGAAGCGCACCGTCACCCAGAACAGCACCAGGGCGCCGATGCCGATCCAGGCACCCTTGGTGCTGACGGCCACGAAGCGATCGGCCTGATTGCGGCTGAACGGCAGCCAGGAGACGAGCCGCGGCGAGGTGTCCTTGGGTTGGTCGACCTTTTTCTGGCGTGGCGGCAGGCCCTGGATGGAGCGGCGCTTGGCGTCCCCCATGGGGGTGAATTCGGCAACTGGGGCCAGGCTAAGGGCGTGGTGCGCCGAGCACGCCTGCAAGGGCAAGTCCGCACCGGCCCCGGACCAGCTCCCTGCCGAGTCTTGGGACCATCGAGGCTGAATCGCGATTCGGATGCATCGGCCTGCCCGATCGCTGGCTGTCGCCTGGATCTTGGGGGCTTGAAAACTCTGGGCTTCGGATCCATGGCCTCGAGCTGATCCGTTGTTGCATCGCGATGCCGCGGCAAAGGCCCGGCGTCTGCGGCTGGGCCGGCACCGCACCGATGCCCTGCTCGAGGCCTGAACCTGCCAGGCTGCTCGGCTTTCTCCAGCTCTCATCTCGCCGTCGCCCAGCTCGCCCGCGCCCTGGACCGCTTGGTTCCGTGGGTCTCCACTCGCCAAATAATCAATTGGGCAGCAGCCGGTTCAGTTGCACCCAGGGCTCCAGGGCGCTGAACACCTGACGTCCCCAGCTGCGGGCCCGCAGCCGGCCATCGAGCACCGCCAGGCGCCCGCCGTGGCGCCTCAGGCTGGCCAGGCCCCGCTGCAGCCGGTTGAGCGCGTCTGGCAGCAGCAGCTCCCGGAACCAGTCCCGCCCCTGTCGGCGCAGATCGTGGACCTGGGCCGCGGTCAGGGGATCCTCCAGGCTGGCGATCGGCAGCAGCGCCACGATCAGCTGGCCGGGGTGGGGCAGCCGGCACTGGTGCTCCAGCCACCAGCTCCAGCGGCAGCAGATCACCCCATTGCTCTCCGGGGCCGTGCATTCATGCCCCACCCGGCTACCGAATTCCGCCGCCAGGCCGCTGGTCAGGCGCCGCCGCAGGCCGCTGTCATCGAGCAGCACGATCGTCAGTCCCGCCTGCCCCAGGATCAATCGGCGGCTGTGATCGAGGAGGTGCTCGGCGAACTGCGGGCTGTTGGGCAGGGGCTGGCGCAGGGGGGCATAGAGCGGCAGGGGGTCAGCCAGGGGCGGATCGCCCAGGTCGACCGTCACCACCGGTTTCAGCCCCAGGGCCAGGGCGCTGGCTGGCGGCCCCTGGGCCTTGCCGGATCCGGCCAGTTCCCCCACCAGGATGGCGCCGCGCCCTTCGAGCAGTCCCTTGAGCTGCCGCAGCGGCGCCAGGGGCTGGCGATGCCCCTGCCATTGCAGCAGATCCGGATCCACCTGGGCCCAGCTGCACCAGCCTTCGCCGCTGGCCGCCAACCAGGCCCCCCAGGGGTCGGGCAGGGGCGCCAGCAACGCCAGCAGCTGGCGCAGTGGCGCTTCGTCCTCCGGGGCCAGGGCCACCACCTGACGACCGGAACCGGGATGGCTGAAGACGCGCTGGCTCAGGCGCCGGTGCAAGGCCAGCAGGCTTTCTTCCGCCGCTGGCTGGCAGCGCCGTAGCCGATCCCAGTCGGCGGGATCGAGGCGGATACCCAGGGCCTGCCGCAGATGGCCCTCCAGGTGTTCGGCCTCCGGGATCACCAGCTGGCGTTGCCCCAGGCTTCCCCTCGTCCAGGCCTGCAGTAGTTCCTGGTGGTTCAGCAGCCACAGCTGGCCGTCGGGCGCCGCCGTGGCTCCCTGCCAGCAGGGCAGGGACAGTCCCCCCGCCTTGAGCCGGGGCCATTCCACCCGCAGCAGCCGTTGGCGCAGGCCATCGCTGACCACCAGCGCCACGGGGGTCTCGCCCAGGGCCAGGGGCACCAGCAGACCGATCCACCAGCTCGGGTCGGTGCCGGGCAGCAACCGCACCAGGGTGTGGTCCTGGCGGCGCAGGCTGCGGGCCACCAGCCGGCTCAAGGTGAGATGGTGCGGCCAGCGTTCGGCCCCCTCTCCCAGCAGGAGAGCCTTGAGCTGCCGGTGGGCGCTGGCTTCCAACATGGGCGGATCGTACGAAGCTGGCCGCAGTGACTCCGCAGCGACGATGACAGCTCTCTGGCAGCGGCAGCCGGTCGGGATCGTGGGCCTGGGCCTGATCGGTGGCTCCCTGGGCCTCGATCTGCGGGCCAGGGGCGCGACGGTGCGGGCCCTGGTGCATCGCCAGGCCACGGCTGACCGGGCTGTGGAGCGGGGCCTGGTCACCGAGGTGTCCACCGATCCGGCGGTGCTGGGCGACTGCGGCCTGGTGGTGCTGGCCCTGCCGCTGGATCGGCTGCTGGATCCTGCGCCAGCGTTGCTGGATGCCCTGCCTGCCGCTGCCGTGATCACCGACGTCGGTTCGGTCAAGGCCCCGGTGCTCCAGGCGTGGACACGCCTGCTGGGACCCGGGCGGGCCCGCTGTTTCGTGGCTTCCCATCCGATGGCGGGCACGGCCCAGGCCGGGGTGGAGGCAGGGGTCGCCGGGCTGTTCCAGGGGAGGCCCTGGGTGGCGACTCCAGCGGAGGACACCGACCCGTCCGCCCTGGCGGCGGTGGCGGAGCTGGCCGGGGCGGTGGGGGCCGATTGGCTGACCTGTGATGCCGCCGACCACGATCGGGCCGTGGCCTTGATTTCCCATCTGCCGGTCCTGGTCAGTGCGGCCCTGCTGCAGGCCGCCGATCGGGGCGGCAAGGCCATGGGGCATGCGCCCGAGCCCCCTGGCCGTGCCGGCGAGGCCCCGGGCCGTGCCGACGCTGCGGGGCCTGGTGGCCGGGATTCCGCAGGGCCAGAGTTGGCCCGGCTGGTGCGCAGCCTGGCCTCCAGTGGCTTTGCCGACACCACCAGGGTGGGGGGCGGCAACCCGGAGCTGGGCACCCTGATGGCCCGCTGCAACCGGGAGGCGCTGCTGGCGGCCCTGGTTCAGTACCGCCGGGCTCTGGTCGATCTTGAGCACCTGGTGGCGGGCGAAGCCTGGCCCGAGCTCCAGGCTTCGTTGGCCGAGGCCCAGCGGCTGCGGCCGGAGTTCCTGTGAGCGCCGCTGATGGCTGCGGTTGGAAAGGATTGGCCGTCACCGCGATCGGCTACGGCCGCATGGGGGTTGAAGCGGCGGCACTGCGGCTTTTCAGAGGGTTCCAGCCTCCCGCCGAGCGATGCGGGGGGCGTTGTTCAGCGAACTTCTGAGGCTCGGATCGGCTTAGGGCCAGCCTCGACGCCGCCGGGGGCCTGGCCCGTAGCCAGCGCACTGGAGTGGGGCGCGAGGGTGGATCGCTCAGGTTGCGGGGCGTTCCCAGGCTGGCCCGGTGCCTTTCGCTGGGGGGTACCAGGGGGCTTCAGGCCTGGCTGGTCGCCCCCTCCAGCCGTAGCTCCTGGCCGCGGCGCTGCAGCAGCTGCCGGCAGGCCATCAGGGCCGAGAGGCTGACACCGGCGGTGCCTTCGCCGGGGTGGATCGAATCGCCGCACAGCCACAGGCCCGGGATCGGCGTGCGGCTGGCCAGGCCGAAGGGACCGAAGCGCAGGGGATGCTGCCCCAGGCCCCCCACCCAGCCCCAGGGGCGTCCGGTCCAGCCGGCAAAGCCCCTCGGTGTGGCCAGTTCCCGGTGCAGCCAGACGGGCGAATCCAGATGCAGCAGCTGGGCCAGCCCGGCCTCCATGCCGGCCGTGGCGCCCTGCTTGCGGGCCTGGTAGCTGGTCTCGTCGCCCTCGAACCAGGGGCGGGCCGGGGTGAACACACTGGCGATCACCGTCGCCTGCCCCGCCGGCGCCCGGCCGTCGCCCTCCTGGCTGATCGAGACGAACAACGGCCCGGGCTGCTCCCAGTCCAGTTGCAGGTGGGCGGGGCAGTCCGCGGGTAGCCGGCTGCGTTCGATCGCGCCATAGAACACCAGGGCGCCACTGGGTTCTGGCAGCTGTTCCAGGCGCCGGCGGTAGCCGCTGGGCAGCTGGCCCCCCAGCAGCGCCGGCAGGCTCTGGGGCGGCAGAGTAACGACCACATCGCGGGCCTCGACCACGAAACCGTTGCGGCCGGGCGCATCGCCGTGCACCTGCCAGCCGCCCGCTGCGTTCGCTTCGATCCGCGTCACCCGGTGGCGCAGCCGCAACGTCCCGCCGGCCTGGCTCAGGCCCTGCTCCAGGGCACTGGCCAGGGTCTGCATCGAGCCCTGCAGATGCCAGAGGCCCAGGGGCTCCTGCACCATGGAGAGCACGGTGGCGCCATACAGCGCGGCGGTGCGCTGGGCCGGTTCCTGGGAATAGAGCCTCAGCTGCAGATCGAGGAAGCGCCGCAGGCGGTGATCGCCGCCGCAGCCCGTCCAGTTCTGCAGATCGGCGATCGAGGCGGTGGTCAGTAGGCCGCTGAGCAGGTTGCCGGCGCCGAGGGCGCCCAGCAGCTGGCCCAGATCCCAGAGGCTGCGAGGGGGCAGCACCGGCTCGCGGGCGGCGAAGGGCCAGTTGGCCTGATGAATCGCCTCACACAGACCCCAGAAGCGCTCGCTGCCTGGGAACTGGCGTTGCCGTTCCTGCCGCCAGCGCTCGGGATCGCGCTCGATCCGCACCGGCGGCCGGCCGTCGCCCAGGTCCACCACGCAGCCGGGATCGAGGGGCTCGGCCGCCGGTGGCGCCACGTTCAGATGCCGGAACAGCCGCTGATGAATGCCGCTGGCTTCCAGTCCTGCCACCTGGGTGGCGCCGACATCGAACACGTAGGGGCCGCGGCGGATTCGATCACGGCGGCCGATGTCCGGCGTTTGCGCCAGGAATTTCCGGGGTACACCTTTGTTTGTTATGTTAATACTACCGCCG
>CAIKWV010000381.1 GCA_903831165.1 uncultured cyanobacterium | reverse complement strand
GGCCAGGCCCTCTCCCAGGCCCTGGGCGACCGCCGCGGCATCCACCGCTTCGGCCATTTCGTGGCGCCGTTGGATGAGGCGCTGGTGCAGGTGGCCCTGGATTGCTCCGGCCGTCCCCACCTCTCCTATGGCCTGACAATTCCGGCCCAGAAGATCGGCAGCTACGACACCGAACTGGTCAAGGAGTTCTTCGTGGCGGTGGCCAACAACGCCGGCCTCACCCTCCACATCCGCCAGCTGGATGGCGTCAACTCCCACCACATCGTCGAAGCCTGCTTCAAGGCCTTCGCCCGCTCCCTGAGGCTGGCGGTGGAGCTCGATCCCCGCCGCGCCGGCGCCGTGCCCAGCAGCAAAGGGGTGCTGGAGCAGGCGGGAGGCTGAAGGTCGAGGCAAGGGACGGAAGCCTTGCTGTCGCCAGGTCTGTGGCCCGGCTTCCGCCGCCTTGGAGCGGGCCCGTCAGCCTTCGGGAGCGCCTGCCCTATGGACGAAGTGAATGCAATGCAAATCCGGCGCTGCGGCGGCAGATCGGGCCATTACGGTGAAATCCGATCCTGAGGCCGCACCATGAAAGGCGCCACCGTTCTGACCACCGCAGCGGCGGCAGCCGCTGCAGCCCTGACCCTGCTGGCCGCCCCCGTCAGGGCCGCCCAGGCGGTGCAGCCCTGCCCGGACAACCTGAACGCCCCCTGCGAGCGGCCTGTGCCCCCGCCCTGCGCGCCGGTCGAACAGCCCTGCCAGCGCTGAGACCCGCCCAGGCCCCCGACAACGGCCTGACTCCGGGATCGCCCCCCCCGGATCAGTCCGACGGGCCGGCAACCGCCACCTTCACAGTCCGTTACGCAATGATGGGGAAGCCGTGACACTGCGGCCCCTCCTCTTCTGAGCGCCCCGATGACCGTTGCCCCCGGCCGCCCCCAGGCATCCGCCACAGGCGCTTCAGCCGTTTCCGCTGAGGCCGCCGGGCCAGGGTCCAGCCGCTTCGACCGCGCCGACTGGGCCAGCGCCTTCCGCAACGTCGGGGTCGAACTGACCGACGTGCCCCTGCAGGCCAGCCGCGGCTCGATCCCCGCCGAGCTCAAGGGCACCCTGTATCGCAACGGGCCGGGCCGGCTGGAGCGCGGCGGCCACTGGGTGCACCACCCGTTTGATGGCGACGGCATGATCACGGCCCTGCGCTTCGAGGGCGGCGGCGTGCAGCTCAGCAACCGCTTCGTGCGCACCGAGGGCTGGCTGGCCGAGGAGCAGGCGGACAAGCCCCTGTACCGCGGTGTCTTCGGCACCCAGAAGCCCGGCGGCCCGCTGGCCAACGCCTTCGACATGCGGCTCAAGAACATCGCCAACACCCACGTGGTGCGGCTCGGCGATGACCTGCTGGCCCTGTGGGAGGCCAGTTCCCCCCACGCCCTCGACCCAGAGACCCTCGAAACCAAGGGAATCTCCCTGCTCGATGGGGTGCTCAAGCCCGGTGAGGCCTTCAGTGCCCATCCCCGCTTCGATCCCGGCCACCACGGTCAGGAGCGGATGGTGACCTTCGGCGTCAAGACGGGGCCGCGCAGCACGGTGCGGCTGATGGAGTTCGCCGTGGCGGACGACCCGGCCCAAGGCATCAAGGCCGGCCAGCTGCTGAGCGAGCGCTCCGACAGCTTCAAGGGCTTCGCCTTCCTGCACGACTTCGCGATCACCCCCAACTGGGCGGTGTTCCTGCAGAACGCCATCGCCTTCAACCCGCTGCCGTTTGTGCTGGGCCAGAAGGGCGCCGCCCAGTGCCTGGCGTCCAAGCCCGGCGGCCAGGCCCAGTTCTGGCTGGTGCCGCGCGATTCCGGTGCCTTCGCCGGCCAGGAGCCGCGCATCATTCCCGCCCCTGAAGGCTTCGTCTTCCACCACGTCAACGCCTGGGAGGAGCGCGATCAACTGGTGCTCACCAGCATCTTCTACGCCGATTTCCCCTCGATCGGCCCGGACACCGACTTCCGTTCGATCGACTTCGACCAGATCCCCGAAGGACTGCTGGAGCGCTGCACGATCGATCTGACCAGCGGCACGGTGCAGAGCGAGCGCCTCAGCCAGCGCTGCTGCGAGTTCGCCATGGTCAATCCCGGCAGCCAGGGGCTGGCCAGCCGCTACGCCTGGATGGCAGTGGCGGAACGGGAGACCGGCAACGACCCGCTGCAGGCGCTCAAGAAGCTGGATCTGGTCAGCGGCGAAGGTCCCGTCTGGAGTGCGGCGCCCCGCGGCTTCGTCAGCGAGCCGGTGATGGTGCCGCGGGCCGGTGGCGAGGGCCCCGAGCCCGCCGAGGACGACGGCTGGGTGCTGTGTGTGGTCTGGAACGGTGCCCGCTGTGCCTCTGACCTGGTGATCCTCGATGCGGCCTCCATGGCCGAAGTGGCGGTGCTGGAGCTGCCCCTGGCGATCCCCTATGGCCTGCACGGGAGTTTTGTGGAGGGCTGAGGGGCACCAGGCCCCTCGGCACGGCGATGCGGCTTCAACGCATCATGAAATCGATCGAACGAAAGTCCTCAGCCAGGAGCATGGACTCCATCAACAGCACCCGGTTCTGCAGTTCCAAGGCCAGTGCAGGCTCCTTGCTAGCCATGGCCTGCAGCTGGTCTCTGGTCAGGCAATAGACCACGGAATCCTGGCTGAATGTTGCCGTGCCGATCCGCGGTGATTGCAAAAAGAAGGCGACCTCACCGAAGACGGAATCCGAGCCAACGCCGATACAGCGTTTGCGCTCACCGTTAGCCGCACATGCGATCAACTCAATATCGCCCGATTCCACCAGGTAAAGCTGGAAGGCCGCATCACCGTGTCGCCAGAGGATGGCTCCGGCTTGATAGGTCTGACGCTGCAGATAGGGGCTTGCCTTGGCGACGAACTGAGCTCTCCAGGCGGCAGCTTCCGCATCCAGATCGACCAGGCCAGGGCCCGCGGGATCAGCCGAAGCACCCTGCCCATCGCCGGCAGCCAGGAGCCTGCATTCACACCACTGCAGCGCCTCATCCATATCAGAGGCCAGATGAATGGAGGCGATCGAATCGGCAGCCACGGGATCCTTCAGATCGAGAGAGGCAAGCAACTGGCGCCTGGCAACGGCCGACAGATCACTGAGAACCAGCACGGCCTGATGATCCTTGGCGAGCTTGGCCAGACGAGCGATCCAGTCCATGCCACTGGAATCAACACCGACGACATCATGAAAATCAAGCAGCAGATAGCTTGGCTGGCGCCCATCCGCAGAACCGAACAAGCCCCGCAGGCGCCGATACAACTCAAAGGCATTGCCGAAGAAAACAAAACCCTGCAAGGCGAAAATCCTGACGTCACAACCACGTCGTTGCAGCAAGGCAGCGGCAGATCGCGATCGGATTTCCTGGCTCTGGATGGTCGCACTGCTACCGGCAAATTTGATCAGCTTGACCCGGGAGGAATTGATCACAAAGAAGATGAACGCCACCAGCAGGCCGACCACAACACCATTCACGAATCCGAAGAAGGCGATCACGGTCATGATCGTCAGGATCGAGCCATACTCCAGCCTTGAAACCCTCGGGAAGCTGTCGACGCAAGGCCCCTTCAGCATCGAGAATCCCAGGAACAGGGTCAGTCCACCCAGCAGGAAGTTGGGAAACACCTGCAGCAGCGACATCCCGAATCCCAGGGCGGCCACCGACATACCAGCGTTGATCAGACTGGGCAGGCGACCCGGCGCATTCAACTCATGGGACAGGGCCGAGCCACTGATGGAGAGATAACCATTGGCGCCGCCCAGCAACCCCGCCACGAGATTGGCCAGGCCATTGCCCTTGAGTTCACGATCGAGATCGATCTCCTCCTCCGTGGTCTGCTCGAGCCCGGAGGCATTGAGCAACAACGCCAGCGAGCCCACAAAGGCGATGATCAGGTAATGGACCAGGTGCTGGCTGAGCACGAACCAATCGATCTGACCCAACTGCGCCAGGCCCAGGGGAGGCCAGAGCCTGCCCGACGGAAAACCACCCTCAATCCAGCCGCGGGCGATCGCCTCGGGGGTGCTGATCTGTAGCCCATGCAACGACAGGGCGAAGATCAGGGCGGAGGCAAACAACAGGGTCGGCATCACCCAGGCCTGCGGGAAGCGCAGATGGATCCCCAACAGGGCGACGCCAAACAGCAAGCCCGGCAACCATCGCTGGGGAGCCCCAGGCAACAACAGCTGGTTCAGGTTGAACATCGTCAAGTTGATGTTCATCAGAAAGCCCAGACCAGCCAGCAACAGAATCACCCCCGTACCCGCCAGAAAGCCACTGACCACAGCAGGCGGAAAGAAGCGGGCACCAACCCCTAGTCGAAACCGACCCAGGCCATAGAGTGTCAGCCCCATCACCAGGGTCGAGATGGCGATCGCCGCCACCACCGTGGGCAGGGTGCTGGCCTTGTTGTGCGTACTGGAGGCAATGCTGATCGCCATCAACGCCACAATCGCCGGGGTGGAATCCTGAATCGTTGCCAGGCCGAAGCGGCTGCTGGAACGCAGGGAGGCCAGGGCGCTGACCATGGCATTGCCCACCAGGAAAAGGCCGATACCGAGGGGAAAATAAGGCCTGAGATCGCCCGAAAACACCACCGAAGCCAGGGCAATGCACAGGGGAATCTGCATCGCCCCGTTGATCAATCCCGAGACGACCGCATTCAGCGTCGAACCCTGGGCACGCTTCTGAGGAATGGCCTGAGCCACGTCAGAACCTCCCGAACAATTGACAAACTGTGGCTGCGCCACACGTGCAGCCTGAGTTACAACTCACTTCTGGGCGATTCACCACTCCTCTCCTCCTTGTCCTGCCTGAGTGAAGGCGAACCTAACCCGGGCACAAGATTGGCGACCGTTCAGACCTTGTACCGCTGACCCTCTGCACCAGCCCGCCGCCGTCAGAGGCTGCCGCTGCCCTGATCAGCGAGACTGGCCCCAGTCCAGGCCCGCACCCGGGGCTCTCCCCTGCACCCATGGTCGCCAGCGCCCCAGGCACCCTCCGAGACGCCAGCGCCCAGGTGGCCAGAGCCGCCGCGGCCCGCTCCTTCCCCCTGGCGGCGATCACCGGTCACGGCACGCTCAAACTGGCGCTGCTGCTGGCAGCGGTGGATCCGGGGCTGGGCGGCGTGGTGATCGCCGGCGGCCGCGGCACCGGTAAGTCGGTGCTGGCCCGGGGCCTGCATGCCCTGCTGCCGCCGATCGATGTGCTCGATCTGGGCAGCGGATCCAGCCCCTTCAACCACGATCCCCGCCAGAGCGACGAGTGGGATGAGGCCACCCGGGCCCGGATCACCGAGCTCGGGGGCGATGGCAGCGGCCTCGATGCCAGTGCCCTGCTGCCCACCCGGGTGATTGCGGCGCCGTTTGTGCAGGTGCCCCTGGGCATCACCGAAGACCGGCTGCTGGGCTCGGTCGATGTCACCG
>CAIKWV010000380.1 GCA_903831165.1 uncultured cyanobacterium | reverse complement strand
TGCTGGGATCCCTGGGCGCGGCCATGACCCGGGGCCTGCAGCGCCACACGATCGCCTGCGTCAAGCAATTCGCCCTCAACTCGATCGACAGTTCCCGCTTCCTGGTCGATGTGCAGGCGAGTCCCCGGGTGTTGCACGAGCTCTACCTGCCCCATTTTCGCGACTGTGTCGAGGCCGGCGCCGGCTCGGTGATGAGCGCCTACAACCAGGTGAACGGCCAGTGGTGCGGCCAGCACAGCCCGCTGTTGACCACGATCCTCAAGCAGCGCTGGGGGTTTCAGGGTTTTGTGGTCAGCGATTTCATCTTCGGGATCCGTGATGGTGTCGAAGCGCTGCGGGCGGGACAGGACCTGGAGATGCCCTTCCCGATGCTGTTTGAGGGCTGCCTGGAGGAGGCTCTGGTCGACGGACGCCTGACGATCGAGCGGGTCGATGACGCGCTGCGGCGCCAGCTGCGCGCCCAGCTGGCCGTGCCGGCCGGCGACTATCCCCGCTCGCTGCGGGGCTGCCCGGCCCATCTCACCCTGGCCCGCGAGGCGGCCACCAAATCGATCGTGCTGCTGCAGAACGACGGCCCGGTGTTGCCGTTGACGGGGGTGCGCTCCCTGGCGCTGATCGGCCCCCTGGCCGCCGTCGCCAACCTCGGCGATCGCGGCTCCTCCGACACCCGCCCCGACCCCGGCGTCGTGATCACGCCCCTGCAGGGTCTGCGCGCCGCCGACCCCGATCTGGAGCTGCGCTACGCCGATGGCACCGATCCGGTCCATGCCGCTTCGCTGGCGGCGGCCTGCGAGGCGGCGGTGCTGGTGGTGGGGCTGGACTGGCGCCAGGAGGGGGAGCACATCCACCCCGGTGATCTCGAGCCGATCCTGCGGCAGATGCCGCCACCGGACCCTGTGCTGCGGCGCTTCGGCGGCCGGCGGCTGCGGGCGCTGTGGCAGCCGCTGGCGGCCCTGATGGCCTCGTTCACCCGCTTGGCCTCCGCCCGCAGCGGCGGCGATTTCGCCTCCGGTGATCGCACGGCGCTGGCCCTTGACCCGGCCCAGGAGGCCCTGATCCGGGCGGTGGCGGCCGCCAATCCGCGCACGGTGGTGGTGCTGATGGGGGGTGGCGCCATTCTCTGCGAGGCCTGGCGGCGGGCGGTGCCGGCGATCGTGATGCTCTGGTATCCCGGCCAGGAGGGCGGGGCGGCCCTGGCCGAGGTGTTGCTGGGGCAGGTGTCGCCCTCGGGCCGGATGCCGTTTGCGCTGCCCACCAGCGAGACCCATCTGCCCCCCTTCGAGCCCCGGGCGCCGCGGGTTGTCTACGACCTCTGGCATGGCTACCGGCGCCTGCAGCGCGATGGCCACCGGGCCGCCTTTCCCTTTGGTTTCGGCCTCTCCTACAGCCGCTTCCAGCACAGCGATCCGCAGGTTGCGCTGCAGAGTGAAGCCGGCTTGCTGCAGGTGGGGCTGACCGTGACCAACACCGGTGCCATGGCCGCTGCGGAGGTGGTGCAGCTGTATGCGGAGCCGCCCGCTCTGGTGGTGGAGCGGCCGCAGCGAGCCCTGATCGGCTTTCAGCGCCTGCAGCTGGAGCCGGGCGAGAGCCGGCGTTTCAGCCTGGCGATACCGCTGCGGCGCCTGGCCTGGTTCGATCAGGCTGCCGATGGTTTCGTGCTCGAAAGCGGGCGCCATCAGATTCGCTTTGCCCGCCATGCCGAAGACGACGGTCTGGCCGTAGCACTGGAGCTGGAGGCGGTGTGGGTGGGGCGCTGAACCGCTGCCCGCCTGGATCCGCAGCTCGATCAGGGCCGCATCAACTCCTCGCTTAACGGTCCCAGCGCCTGGCGATCCCGCAACAGCTGGGGGTGGGTCCACACCGGCAACATCCGCTGCACGCCCACCGGCAGCACGGCGCGCCAGCCGGGCAGCACCACCAGATCGATGCCCGAATAGAAGCTGCAGCAGGCGATCGACTTCAGCGTGTCGAGGTTGCTGTTGAGCTCCTGCAGCAGCGGGCTGCCCCACTTGAGATCGGCGATGCCGGCCAGCGGCCGACGCGGCCAGGGCATGGCCGTGAGCGTGCCCTGATGGGGGCTGCCGACGCTGGTCAGGCGGCGGGTGCGGCGATGCCCCCCCAGCAGCTGAACCCAGGCACGGGCGATCACGCCGCCCATCGAGAAGCCGAGCAGGTCGACGGGCTGCTCAGGGCCGAAGGCGGCCTGGATGTGTTGATCCAGCAGCGCCGCCGACTCGGCGATCGGTGTCATGCCCCAGCGCAGCGGCAGGTCCGGCAGCAGCAGGGGGCGCTGGGGATGGGGCAGGTGCTCCAGCAGTCGCTTGAACACGCTGGAGTTGTCGAGCATGCCGTGCACCAGCACCAGCGGTGGGCGGGATGGGCGGGCCTGGGCCGAGGTCATGGAAACGATTCAAGGCCCAACCGGGGGATGGGTGCGGCGCCCCAGGGGCAGGGATCCCCGCCCTGCGGAGGCCCCCTGAGGCCGGCTCCTGTCTCCGGCGCCGGCCCTCAGCAACAGCTCTTGGCACTCGCCTGCGAGCCCACGCCGGCGGTGTCGGTGTCGGCTGGGAAGCCGGAGGCGGCAGGGGCAGGACCAGAGCTTGCGAACGGCAGGCCGCCACCACAGCCGCCAAACAGGCCGAAATGGCGGCTGAAGTCGCCGATGAAGCTGAAGTGCTCGCCGAAGCGGCTCTGCTGGAGCATGCGGTAGGTGTTGCCGCAGACGGGAAACACCCGGCCGCTCTCGAGGCTGTGGTGCTGGTCGAGATCCCAGCGCTCGGCATGGTCGGGGATCGTGCCCCGGTAGATCACGGCCTGGCCATGGTCTTCGCAGGCGTCCTCCAGCTCGCTGATGTTGAACAGGCGGTAGGTGGCGGAATAGAACCGGGCCTCCCCCACCAGCGGCGCGATCTGGGGCTCGGTGATCCAGATCGGCCGATCGCTCACCAGGCGGGGGTCGGCGAAGCCCGCCCCCCGGGCCAGCCGCAGGAAGTCATTCCAGTAGAGGGCACCGCCCAGGCATTCGCCGTACAGCACCGGATGGCGCTGGACGCTCTCGGGCAGGCGCCGGTCGGCGTAGACATCGGAGAAGTAGAACTCGCCGCCGGGTTTGAGCAGCCGCATCACCCCCCGCAGCACCGCGGCCTTGTCGGTGGAGAGGTTGAGCACGCAGTTGGAGACGATCACGTCGAAGCTGCCCGGCTCCAGCGGCAACAGCTCGAGCTGTTCGATCGTTCCCTCCAGAAAGGAGACGTTGTCGTAGCCGAACTGCTGGGCGTGAAAGTCCTGATGGCGGCGGGCGACGGCGAGCTGCTCCGGCGTCATGTCCACGCCCACCACCGAGCCCGTGGCACCGACCAGCTGGGCCAGCAGGTAGACATCGCGCCCGGCACCGCTGCCGAGATCGAGGATGCGGCAACCCGACAACAGCGGCGGGCAGACCAGGCCGCAGCCGTAGTAGCGATCGCTCACCTCAGGGTGGACCTTTGCCAGCAGGGGCCTGAGCCAGCTCGGAACGGCGTCGGCGTCACAGCAGGCCGAGGTTTTGAGATCGGCCGTGCCCGTGAGCTGTTGGCCGTAATAGCTCTGAACGGCTTCCTGCACGGCGTCCCGGGTGGTCATCGATCGGGGGCTCCAGAGGGGGGAAGGGAGCGGCTGGGGATGGGCGCTGAACGCCGCCCAGACGCTGAACTGCTGCTGCCACTCTGGCCCGTCCCGTCCCGGCTTGACCTGGGGCCTCGTGGAGAGCGGGGCGTAGTTTGGCGGCCCAGACGCACAGCGCCGATCCATGCACGCCCTGCCGCTGCACCTCGGGCCCGGGAGCGACCTGCGCCACAGCCTGGAGCAGCTGGCGATCGAGCAGCAGGCCTCCGGCTTCGTGCTCGGGGTGGTGGGCAACCTCTCTCAGGCCGCCTTCCAATGCCCAGGCCAGGCCGAGCCGACGCTGCTGCAGGGCGATCTGGAGATCATCACTCTCAACGGCACCCTCTCACCCCAGGGCGTGCACCTGCACCTGAGCCTTTCCGATGGCAGCTGCCAGGTCTGGGGAGGCCATCTGGAGCACGGCACCCTGGTGCTCAAGGGGGCCGATCTGCTGGTCGGGCTGCTGACCAGCCAGGGCGCCGAAGAAGCCCCCGCGGCACCGCCGCTGCCCCTGGTGGAGATTGCCGTGCTGCCGGGTTGCCCCTTTTCGGCGCGGGCCCTGCGGATGTTGCGCACCCTGGGCATCCCCCACCAGGTGCTGCAGGTCAGCAGCGAGGAACAGCGGCGTGAGCTGGAGCAGCTCACTGGCCAGCGGAGCCTGCCCCAGGTGTTTCTCGATGGGCAACCGATCGGTGGCTATGGGGAACTGGCTGATCTGCACGCCCGCGGAGAGCTGGAGCCCCTGCGGCGCTGATGACCACCCTGCAGCTGCAGACCCTGGCTGGCTGCGGGCTGGCGATCGGGCGCTATCCCCGCTTTGGCTATGACGCCAGTGGCGGCGGCGGCCTTGCGGCCCTGGGGCTGCACGACCGGGGCGGCTGGCAGCCCCTGAGCTTTGCGGCCTGTGGTCTCACCATTCCGGCGCTGAGCTGGCGCACCACCCGGTTTCTGGGTCTGCCCCTGCCGCCGGGCCTCAGCATCGCCGTGCATCCGGAGCGGCTGGACGGGCGCTGGCAGCCGGCCACCGGTGCCCTGGAGCTCCAGTTCGACGCCCGCTTCCGCTTTGCTTTGGCCAACCTCTATCAGGCGCCTGATCTGCTCGTTCGCACCCAGCTCACCACCCGGGAGGTTCGGGGACTGCGCCACAGCGCCCAGGGTCAGCCCCTCGACGGCATGGGCCAGGCGCTGCTGGTGGGCATCGCCACGGTGCAGCCCACCGGTGAGGCCTGGCTCGATCGCTTTCTCGGTTTGCCCGATGAGGCCCTGGCCCAGCTGCGCTGCCGGTTGCAGCCGGCGGTTCCCGCAGAGGCTGATCCAAACCCCGCAGCCGTGGCTTGAAGCCGGCCTCTGGCGCTAGGGGGGCCGGCATTTCAGGCAGGGAAGGGCTTCCAGCGCGAGCTGATGTCGCCCTGACAGCCCCGGCTGAGCCCACCAGTTGCCCCCACCGGATGGCTCAGCGGGCGCCTGGATGGCAGAGCCGGTGATGCCGCCGGCGATGGCCTGGCGCCGCGGCACAGCTCAGGTCCCTCCAGGGCCCGGAGCCTGGTTCTCGTTCCGCTCAGGGGCCTGGGGATTCGACTCTGCTGGCTGTGGCGGGGACTGTGGCAGGGGTATGGCTGGATCCGGCAGGGTTGGGTTGGGCTCGGCTTCGGGACCGATCACATCCACGGACATGCGCTGCACGATCAGCCTGTAGCGGATCGGCTGGGTCCGGTTGATGT
>CAIKWV010000379.1 GCA_903831165.1 uncultured cyanobacterium | reverse complement strand
GTCGATACATTTCACAGAGATGGGCCATCACATCCAGCAGGGCAAGACGGTAATCCTGGAGAAAATCCTGCTTGTGTCCCTCCAGCCTCAACTGCTTCCAGAAACCTTCGATCAGGTTCATATGGATCTCGACCGTTTGCGTGATCGGCAGATCAATGAAGAAGGCCGTATTCACGTAACTTTCAAGCGCCTGGTTGGCGGCGGCCGGATCGCGGAAGTAGCTGAGCAGAAGATCACGGTAGGTGCGCGTCAGCGATCGCAGCAGCTCCTCCCGTTCGGCGGGCGGCAGATTGCGCAGAAACCGGTCGGGGTCTCGCTTGTAATAAACCCCCAGATAGCTCAGCCGGCCCTTGAGCCGATTGGCCAGCTTCCAGCGATCGGAGCCGCCCTCGCCGTTGCCGGGGCTGAGGCTGCCGGCGCTCAACAGGCCCCGGCGCACAAAGCGCGACAGCGCCGCATCAAGGCTGTAACTCAGCTGCTCCAACTGATCCTGGGGCAGATGCACCTCCGCAGCGTGGTACTCCACCTGGCCGGTCACCTCGCCGATCACCACCGCCGGCAGCAGCAGCCCCAGCTCGTTGAGCATCCGACAGGCCTCGGCTTCCAGCGACCCCTGCTGCAGCAGAACCGCATCAAAATCTTCGCGGCGCTGATCCAGGATCGCCACCGGATCCGCCGCCGGATCGAAGCGTTCCACCAGGTAGCGACTACCGCTGAGCCACTGGCCGCAGACCTCCGCCAGCGCCGGGTCGCGGATCAGGCAGGCAATGGTGAGCGCCGGTTCTGGCATCGATGGGGGCGGGGTTGCGGCAGCGCGGAGCTGGCTGAATGTTGACGGAGGCGAGCCCGGGAAGGCAAACTCTTTGTTTGTCTTCCGATTGCTGTGAGCCCAGGCTCAATGGTGAGAGGCGGGAAGCCCACTGAATCTTCCCTGTCCGATCGCCAGCCTGGCCACGCCCCCACGCCCATGAGCGAGACCCCAGCCTCCAGCCCCACCGGCGCTTACGCCATCGTCGAAGCCTCCGGCCAGCAGTTCTGGATCCAGAACGACCGCTACCTCGACCTCGACCGCATCGCCGCCGAAGAGGGCGAGACGATCACGCTCGAGAACGTGCTCCTCGTCAAGAACGCCGCCGGCACCACGGTTGGCCAGCCCTACGTCAGCGGCGCCACGGTGGAACTCAAGGTGATGGCCCACCGCCGCGGGCCGAAGATCATCGTCTACAAGATGCGCCCCAAGAAAAAAACCCGTCGCAAGAACGGCCATCGCCAGGAGCTCACCCGGGTGATGGTGCAGTCGATCAGCGTCGGCGGCAAATCGATCGGCTGATCCGCCAGCGTCGCTCCAGAGCCGCCCCCGGTGGTTCGCTCACCGCTCCATACCCTTCGCTTCCCCCCTCCCCATGGCCCACAAGAAAGGCACAGGCTCAACCCGTAACGGCCGCGACTCCAACTCCAAGCGCCTCGGCCTCAAGGCCTGCGGCGGTGAAACCGTCAGCGCCGGTTCGATCCTGATTCGCCAGCGCGGCACCTCCGTGCTGCCCGGCAACAACGTCGGCCGGGGCTCGGACGACACCCTCTACGCCCTCACCGACGGGGTGGTGAACTTCGAGAGCATCAAGCGCGGCCTGCGCAACCGCAAGCGCATCCACATCGCCGTCGCCTGAGCCGCGGCCCCGCCGCGATGCCCTCGCCCGCGAACAGTGACCTGCCAGCCGCCCCCGAAACGGCGGCTGCTCCAGCTACCCCCCTCGCTGCCACCAACGCCGCAGAACCTCAGGGTCCCTGCGGCTTTCTGTTGCTCGACAAACCGGCCGGCCTCACTTCCCATGCCTGTGTCGCCAGGGTCAGGCGCTGCTACGGCCTACGGCGGGTCGGCCATGGCGGCACCCTGGATCCGGCCGTCACCGGGTTGTTGCCGATCGCCCTCGGTCCGGCCACCCGCCTGTTGCCCTACCTGGACGGCGGCAAGAGCTACAGGGGCGTGATCCGCCTGGGGCTGACCACCAGCAGCGACGACCTGGAAGGGGAGCTGCTGAGCCAGGCTGCCGTGCCGGCCTTGGATCCCCAGACCATCGAGCAGGCCCTCGCCGGTTTTCGCGGGGAGATCCTGCAGCGCCCTCCCCAGGTCTCCGCGGTGCATGTGGACGGGGAGAGGGCCTATGTGCGCGCTCGCCGCGGCGAGGCGATGGAGCTGGCCCTGCGTCCCGTCAGCATCCACAGCCTCGAACTGCTGGCCTGGGATGGGGAGCGCTCGGAACTGGAGCTGGCCGTCGACTGCTCCGCCGGCACCTACATCCGCTCCCTGGCCCGCGACCTGGGGGAGCGGCTCGGCTGCGGTGGCGCCCTGGCCAGGCTGCGTCGCACCGCGGCCCTGGGCTTTGACCTGGCCGCCGCGGTGCCCCTGGAGCGGCTGGAACTGGCTCCGCCACCGCCCCTGCTGGATCCGCTCGCGGCCCTGAACCACCTGGAGCGTCGCCAGCTGAACGACGCCGAACTGAGCGACTGGCGCTGCGGCCGGACCCTGACTGACGAGGGGCTGCGGCCTGCGGAGACAGCCGTGGCCGTGGTCGCCCCGGATGGCCAGCTGGCCGGTATCGCCCGCGCCGATGGCAGCGGGCTGCTGCAGCCAAGACTGGTGTTCGCGGCAGCCGGCTGAACGGGGCCTGACCCGCCAGAGCATCATCCGGTCGCGTCAACGCCCCGTCCCAGCAACCTCAGGCCGGTGCAGCGCAGTCGGCTTGAGCGCAGATAGGAGCCGGTTCGTTCAGATCCACATCTGTCAGCTCCGTCAGATCCACCGCTGTCAGCTCCAGCTCAGCCCGTTCCAACGCAGGTGGTTCCACTCAGCCCGTTCCAACCCAGACGGTGCCACGCACGCGATTCAACGCAGAAACTTCCAACGCAGTCCGTGCCAACGCAAGCGGAACAACCACAGCCAGCGCCAGCACCGCCGGATCCAGCCCAGCCCATTCAGGCGCCGTGAGGTTCGGGTCAACAATGGGGGCTCGGCCCCGATCCCCGGCGGCTTGCCTCCGCGGCACGATCGGGTGCTGATCGGCGCTCAGGCCGGCCTCCCCCTGACTGTCCGCCGTCTCTCCCTGTCCCCCGCCTCTCCCTGAACGCGATGGCCGGCCACAGCAAATGGGCCCAGATCAAACGCACCAAGGCCGTGGTGGATGCCCGCCGCGGCGCCGTCTTCACCCGACTGGGCCGCGAGATCATGGTGGCCGCCAGGGCCGGGGCCGATCCGGCCGGCAACTTCCAGCTGCGCACCGCCATCGAGAAGGCCAAGGCGGCCGGGGTACCCAACGCCAACATCGAGCGGGCGATCAGCAAGGGCTCGGGCCAGGGCGGCGCTGAAGCCGAGCGTTTCGAGGCGGTGCGCTACGAGGGCTATGGGGCCGGCGGCGTGGCCGTGCTGGTGGAGGCCTTCACCGACAACCGCAACCGCACCGCCGCCGAGCTGCGCCTGGCCTTCGGCAAGAACGGCGGCAACCTTGGTGAAAGCGGCTGCGTCAGCTACCTGTTTGAACAGCGCTCCATCGTGCGCATCCAGCAGCCTGGTCTGGACGAAGATGCCCTGCTGGAACGGCTGCTGGAGCTGGAGGAGCAGGGCGGACCGGCGGCGCTGAGCTACAGCCTCGATCCCGCCGGCGCCGAGGTGCAGGGAGCCTTCGCCGATCTGGAGGCCCTGCAGGATGGTCTGCGCCAGCAGGGACTGACCGTCGAAAGCTGGGAGCATCGCTGGATCGCCGCAACCGGCTGCCGGATCGAGGACCCCGAGACCCTGCAGGCCTGCCTGCGCATGCTGGATGTGCTGGAGGAGCTGGAGGACGTGCGCAGCGTCACCGCCAATCTGGAGGCCGAAGAGTCGCTGTTGGAGGCGGTCCTGGGCCATCCCCAGAGCTGATTCGGGCTCCCGCCCCCTGACCCCGCGGACCCTTGCAGCGCCAGAAGACCCTGTGGCTCCCGTGCCAGGTTTGACGGGATTTCGCCACGGTTGCCAGACGACAGTCAGGTCGCCAGGCGAGCGTCAGCCGCCTCTCAGCCGTTGTCGCCGCGGCCCAGGGCGGCCCGGTCAGCGACCACCATCACCCGCGGATGGCGATGCAGCCAGCTGGCGGGCAGCTCCGGCGTGGGCGGCCCCTGCAGGATCCAGCGCAGGACACCGGCTTTGGCCGCACCCGTCACCACCAGCAGGATGCTGCGGGCCGCCAGGATCTCGGCCAGCCCCAGGGTGATGGCCCGCGCCGGCACCGCTTCCGGATTGCCGCCGAAGGCCGGAGCATTGGCCGCCCGCGTTGAAGCCGAGAGGCTGACGCAGCGGCATTGGACGTGGGCTTCACAGGGGGGCTCATTGAAACCCACATGGCCGTTGAGCCCCAGGCCCAGCACCTGCAGCCCGACCCCTCCGGCCGCCTCCAGTTCCCGCCCGTAACGGCTGGCCTCGGCATCGGGGTCGGGGGCAGCGCCATCGGGGAGGCGCACCCGCTCGGGATCGAGCCCCAGGGGCAGCACCAGCCGCTCGATCATCGCCGCGCGGAAGGAGCGAGGGTCCCCGGCGGCAAGCCCGACGTAGTCGTCGAGGTTGAAGCTCAGCCAGCGCTCCCGCAGGCGCTCGCCTTCGGCGAAGGGCAATTGGCCGAGCTGGCGGGCCAGGGCCTGATAGATCGGCTCCATGGTGCGGCCGGTGGCCAGGCCCAGGGGCAGCTCCGGCCGCCGCCGGCGCTCATTCAGCAGCAGGGCGGCCACGTGTTCGGCCACGGCGAGTGGATCGTTCAGCTCAATCAGCTCAAAGCCGGAGGAGGCGGAGCTGCAAGGCGGTTCCTGGCTCAAGGGCTGATGTAGGGCTTGAGGTCCACCCCGCGGTAATAGTGCCGCAGGATCTGGTCATAGGAGCGACCCTGCAGGGCCATGGCGTAGGCCCCCCACTGGCTCATGCCGACGCCAGGGCCGAAGCCGCGACCCTCCACCACCAGCTCCAGCTGCGGCCTGGCCTCGGGGGCTGCTGGGGTGATGGGATCGCGACCAGCGTTGGCTTCGGAAGCGCTGGCCTGGGAGGCGCTGGCATCCGGGCCCGGGGGCACGGCGGCGGCAGCGGCCAACGGCGGCGGTGGGGTCAGGGCCGTGGCGATCGCTCCGGTGGCCGAATCCTGCAGCGGCTCGGCCAAGGGCGGCTCCGCCGAGGCGGCGAATCGCCCCGCTGGGACCGATCCCGAACCGCTGGAGCGGCTGCTCGGCCTCGCTGCGGGTGGGGCCGCCAACAGGGCCTGGCCGATGGCGCCGGCCACCACACCCGGGCGGTCCGAGGCCACTGGCTCCAGCCGGAACGCCTTGACCAAGGTGCTGCGCAGACCGAGGCGCTGGCGCAATTCGGCTCCGCTGAGTTCCAGGCTGCCGGCCGGCCCGCTCACCCGGGCCCGGCGGATGCGGCCGGTGCGGCTGACGGCGAGCACATCGATGCGGCTCACGCCGGCGGTCTCGCGAAACACGCGGCGCAGCTGCTCCGGCTCGATCCGCAACTGCCACTGGCGCATCGGCGAGCGCTCGTCGAAATCGGGCACGCTCACCAGATAGGGGAATTGGCGGCTCCAGACCTCGCCGCTGTTCTCGGTGCTGCCGCCGCTGCTGCTGTGGAAGACGGCGTTGATCAGGGCCTTGCCCTGCATCAGCACCTGGGAGCGGGTGCTGGCCACCGCCGAGCGGGTGGAGTCCGTTTCCGCGGCCACACCCCGGTACACCTGGCTGTCCACGGTGGCCTTGAGATCGAACAGGGCCTGGGGCTTGAGCTGACTGATCGCATAGGTGCGGGCGGCCACCGCCTGGGCGCGCAGGGCCGCCTGGGGCCAGGCCGCCGGCATTTCACTGCCCACCACGCTGGGCAGATAGAGCTCCAGCGGCAGCTGATTGATCACCAGCAAGCGACCGTCGCCTCCGGCACTGACCAGCAACCGCCCCCGATAGAGCTGTCCCTCCACCTTGAGCAAGGCCGAGCGTCCAGGAGCCGGCTGGGGCACGATCCAGAGATCGCCCCGCACGGGGATTCGGGTCTCGCCCTGGCCCTCGGCACCGGGCAGCACGACCACCAGATCGGCCTGCTGCTGCTGCAGCTGGAAGGGCTGCTCGGCGGCGATCTGCCCGAGGAGGCGCCCCTGGGCATCGGCCAGTTGCAGCGGTGCGGCGGCCGCCGTCAGCTCCAGGCTGGCCTGCTGGCGGATCAGCACCCGCACCAGAGGAGGCGCCTCGGCGAGGGCCACCGCTGCGACCCCGGGGGCAGCTCCAGGCGTAGCCGTGGAAACCGCAGCCGCCGCCAGCACCCGGGGCAGCAGCTGGGGCGCGGCCCCGATCGCCGCCAGGCCCGAACCGACCACCACCAGAGCCAGACCCGTCCTGGCCAGGGCGGCTCCCGCCGCCGGCAGGACAGGGGCGGCCGACCGCAGGCGACGGAACGCCAGGGACACACCCAGGCACCGGGGGCCGAAGGAGGGCATCAGAACCGGCGGCGGCGGCACGAGAGTCACCATTGTGACCGCGGCAGGCCGCGGCGACCACCCCGCCATAGCCCCCAGGCCAGGGCAGCCGGGGATGACGTCAGCCGCCACACCCCAGCCCGGACGACGTGGCAGCATGCGGCGCAGCAAGCAGCGGGCCGTGCAGGTCACTTTTCTGGGCACCAGCTCGGGGGTACCCACCCGCGCCCGCAACGTTTCGGCTGTGGCCCTGAGGCTGCCGCAACGGGCGGAACTGTGGCTGTTCGACTGCGGCGAGGGCACCCAGCACCAGTTTCTGCGCAGTGATCTGCGCGTCTCCCAGCTGCGGCGGATCTTCGTCACCCACATGCATGGCGACCATGTCTTCGGTCTGCCGGGCCTGCTGGCCAGCCTGGGGCTGGCGGGAGCCTGCAAGGGGGTGGATCTGTATGGCCCCGACCCGCTGCGCGAGTACCTCGACGGGGCCCTGCGCACCTCCTCCACCCGCATCGGCTACCCCCTGCGCACCCACCGGGTGCGGGAGGCCGCCCACAGCGGTGCCCTGGTGCTTGACGACGACGACCTGACGGTGCGCTGCACCCCCCTGAACCACCGGGTGCCGGCCTACGCCTACCGGGTGGATCAAAAGCCCCGTCCCGGCCGCTTTGACATCGCCATGGCCCGCCAGCTGGAGATTCCCCCCGGCCCGATCTACGCCGAGCTCAAGGCCGGCCGCACGGTCACCCTGGAGGACGGCCGCGTGATCCGCGGCGAAGCCCTCTGCGGCCCGCCCAGGCCCGGCTGCAGCGTCGTGTACTGCACCGACACCGTGTTCAGTGAGGCGGCGGTGGAGCTGGCCCGCGGCGCCGATCTGCTGATCCACGAATCCACCTTCTGC
>CAIKWV010000378.1 GCA_903831165.1 uncultured cyanobacterium | reverse complement strand
TCACGGGAGCACTCCACAGCACGGCTCCCCACACCGTGGCAACGGAAAGCGTGGCCGGCCAGAACCGAACCCGTTGCAGAGCTTCCGCAGCAACAGCAACAGCGGCACCACCGTTCGCTGCCATCGACGGCGAAGCCGTGATCGGTCACAACGCACCAGCGCACCTGGCGGCCAAACGTGCCCGGCCCAAGGTCTTCGGCTCCGGCGGAGCGATCGGACTATCGAGGCCAATCTGGCCAGGTGGCGGCAGGCGATGGGCGTGCAATCAGGCCGCCCGACAGGACAGCCAGCCGCCCACGCGTGCACCGACCCGCCATCGGCACACGATCCGCAGGCTCGCCGAGCGTGATCGCCGGCAGGATGGGGCGAACCGAGCGCCAGCACGACCCATGCCCTTGGTCCAGATCTGGATCCAGGCCATTGCCGCCTTCGCCGCCCTGCTGCTGATCCGGCGGGTCTGCGTGGTGAGGCAGCTGCCCCTGCCGCCCCTGCGACTGCCACTGATCGCGGTGCTGGTCTGGGCGTTGATGCACAGCCTGCCGATGCCGCCGCTGACCAAGAGCTACCGGCTCTGGTACGCGATCACGGACGACCTACTGCTCACGTACGCGGCGATCGGCCTGCTGATCTGGGCCCTGCTCGAGTTGCCGGGGGGATGGCGCTGGTGGAGCCCGCCGCCGGCGCTGCTGATCCAGCTGCTGACCCTGGGCAGCTGGAGCCTGGTCACCGTGCTGGTGGTCCGCCAGTCCACCCACTTCGATCTCGTGGGCCTGGTGACCACCTCCGCCGTGCTGACGGCCGTGATCGGTCTGGCCGCCCAGGAGGCCCTCAAGGATCTGTTCTCCGGCCTGGAACTGCAGCTCGATAACGACTTCGTCATCGGTGACTGGCTGGAGGTGCCAGGGGGTTTGCGGGGCATCGTCACCTCGATCACCTGGCGGGACACCACCCTGCGCACCATGGATGGCTATCTGCTGGTCGTGCCCAACAGCAAGATGACGGCCGAAGTCCACACCAACCGCTCCCGCTACGGCTCCTCCGCCGATCGCTTCACGATCGGCTTGGACTATGACTTCCCCCCGAGCCGGGCCATCGCCATGCTGCAACAGGTGGTGAACCAGCACCCCAAGGTGCTGGACGATCCCAGCCCCCGGGTGCGGATCAAGGCCTTCGACGAGAGCGCCATCACCTATGAGGTGCAGGCCTGGCAACGGGAGCCGGGGGACCGGGCCATGGTCGATCTGCGCAGCGATCTGCTGGAACAGATCTGGTACGCCCTCAGGCGCGAGGGTCAGACCATCCCCTATCCAGTGCGGGAGCTCAAGCGGCGGCAGCGGGCGATTCCGGCCGACCTGGCCGAGCTACCCAGCCAGGAGGCCTGCCGCCAGGCTTTGGCTGGCCATGGGATCTTGGCCAGCCTGGAGCGTCCCGAACTGGAGCAACTGGTGGCCGGCAGCCAACTGCTGCACTACGGCCCGGGCGAAGCCGTGGTGGTGGAAGGCAGCGACGGCGAATCGATGTACCACCTGCTGCGCGGGCGCGTCGAGGTGATCAAGCAGGTGGCGGCAGACCGTTGCATCTCCGTGCGGGAGCTCCATCCCGGCGACGTCTTCGGCGAAATGACCCTGTTCCTGGATGCCCCCCGCAGCGCCACGGTGCGCACCATGGAGGAATGCCTGCTGTTGCGGGTCGGTCGGCCGACGGTCCGCCAGCTGCTGCAGGGCAACCCCGCCCTGCTGGAGCGGATTGCCAGCCTCGTCGGCGCCCGACAGGCGGAACTGGAAAGCCTGGGGAAAGCACCCAACGAGGAGCAGTCCAACGTCTTGATTGAAACGATGAAGAGCCTGTTTCTGGCGGTCCGCGGCGGCCTCTGAGGCCGCTCAGCCAGGGCAACGCACCGGCAGCTGGTCAGGCCAGTCGATGGTGAGCACGTCACTCAGACCGAAACTGCGGGCCAGCTCGGAGCGCGCAATCGAGCCACCACAGGCCTTCTTCAGGCTCTGTAGGGACTGCTGAACCTTGACGTCCTCGGGGTTGGCGTCGGAGACCAGCAGGCTCAGGGCCGGGGGGGAATCGTTGGAGACAAAGGCCAGAGGATCCGCCGCGGCTGCGTCCGCCGGCGTGGCACCGCTGCCGCAGCGATAGGAGGTCTCCCAGACCGTGGGCCCCTGCAGCACGGGCTGCCGGAACAGGGTGATGCCAGGACCCACGGCCGGCAGGTTGAGGCTGCTGGCCGCCCCGCCCGTCTCGGCACGGAATGACACCTGGACGGGCCGGGGATTGGCCGATGGGCCTTCCAGGATTCCCAGCACCCGGCTCGCCCCCGGGGCATAGACGCTGTCCACGGGAACCAGATGGGCGATCAGGCGGGCGCTGCATTCGCCGCGGGTGGCCCCACCGATGCGGCGCCCCGGAAAGCTGCTGCGTTGTGGGCCGGCGCTGGCGGCTGGCGGCAACTCCACCGCCACGGTGAACAGGGTGGCGGCGAGCAGGGCGGCGCGAGCGAACTGGGGCAGGACAGCAACCCTGCGGCCGCCCGATTTGACAGGTGTCAGGGGCCCAGCCTGGCGGCGCACTGGCGGTTCAGAAATGACCCTTGGTAAGACAGCTCTCTGCAACACAGTCATGGGAACGAGGAACGTTCAATGCAGCCATCCTGGCTCAGAAGCCAGGCTGATGGCAGCGACGGCCCAGAGGGCCTTGCAGACCAGGTGAAGGCACTGATCCATCCGCAGCCCCCAGAGGTTGCGACATTTGCCGATGTCAATGCTGACGTGCGCGATCCATTCCGCCAGGCCGAGCAGGGGGACGCCCGTGATCACGGCCACCAGGAAGGCGTGAATCCCGCCGTGGGCAGCAAGCCACCATTGCCAGCTGAGGACTTGGCCGCATCCAGGACACTTCTCCCGAGCCATCCTGTCGCCCTGCAGGCCGAAATCGCCGACGAAATGACCCATAGCCAGCAGCAGGAAGAGGTTGAAGCCAGCGGGGAAGTCCAGCAATTGAAGCCCAGGGAAGCCGTGCACACCCTAGAAGACTGCTGAGAACCGCCCGGAACACAGATCAGCGTTTGTGGCGCACTGTCGAGCGCCTGTGAACGCGGGGTTGGCAGCTGGCGAAGGGGCGATCCAACCAGGCCGAGTCCGCTTTGTGGCCAACTCCTGCACAGCCACCTCGCCGAATGCCCGGCGGAAGGCGGGGTGACGGGGTGCATCCCGGAGCTGCATCCC
>CAIKWV010000377.1 GCA_903831165.1 uncultured cyanobacterium | reverse complement strand
CTGGGGCTGGCTGATCGGCTGCACGCTGGCCGGCGCCCTGGCCACCAGCCTCAGCCCCAACAAGGACGCCCGCTACATCGCCCCGGTGCTGCCGCTGCTGCAGATGCTGCTGGCCCGCGGCTGGTGGCAACTGGGGTTGGAGCTGCGGCGGCTCTGGGGGCCTGGCCTGAGTGCGGGCCTGCTGGGAGGCGGGCTGCTGGCGGTGGCCGGCGCCACGGCCCAGGGGTCCCTGGCCGCGATTGAGCGACCCGAGCCCAGCCCGATCCCGGCGGCGATCGCCCGGCTGCGGGCGGCGGTGGGCGAGGCCCCGATGACGCTGATGGTGATGCCGGGTAGCCCCGATCTCAATGAACAGACCGTCTCCTATTTCGGGCGCCTGGGCGGGGGACACATCGAGGCCCGCCGGCTGGGCCGCCAGCGCCACGAGCATCCCCTGGTGCTGGAGCGCAGCAGCTGGATCCTGCTGGCCAGCGGCGACCAGGGCACCAATCGAGCGCCGATGCAGGAGTTGAGCCACAAGGTGCGCCGCGATGGTCGCTTTGTGCAGGTGGAAAGCTGGCCGTGGAGCGAGGGGCGCCGCGTCGAGCTTTGGCAACGGCGGGGCGGGGCGCCCCCCCGCTTCGATCCCCAGTTCATCGCCCTGGCTCGGGGGATGGAGCGGGGGCCGGAGGGATTGGCGACCCTGTTCGCCCGCATCGGTCCGGAACACCAGCTCGATGGCCACTTCCTGTATCAACAGCGGGTGCGGGCCTGGGCCAAGCATCGATTGCAGCAGAACCCCGACGACCGCGACGCGCTCTGGAGCCTGGCCCTGCTGGCCACCTTGAACAACAGGCCCGGCGAGGCCGAAGGCTGGTACACCCGGCTCGGCCAGCTGCAGCCCACCAACCCCTGGCCGGCGGCCTACCGGGCTGTGGTGCAGCTGGCCGACTGGCGGCCCGGCGCGGCTGTCGACGGGCTGGATCGCGCTCCGGCCGTGGTGCGCCGCCAACCGGTGGTGAGTGCCCTGGCCGATCTGAACGGCGTGCTCTCCGGTCGCCTGTGGCGACTGGGCTCCCTGCGGCAGCAGCTGCCCCCGGCCATCCAGGAGGTGGTCCAGCGACTGAAGGCCGGCGCTCATCAGCTCGGCCCCGGCAGCTAGGGCTCGGCTGCGGCGCGCCTGAGCAGGCTCTGGAGAACGCCTCAGGAGTTTTCTTCAAAACCGGTCTCGCTCAGGTTCGAGCCCCCCTTGGCTCGCCGGCGATCCGCAGACAACGGCGTTCCACCCAGCCAACTGAACGCCAAACAGCTCGTCTGGGAAGTTTTTTTTCGGCGGTCACTCAGGACCAGCGGCCCTCACGTCGGGGACTGGAGTGCGACGCCCAAGTTGTCCGGGACCGTGGGGTTGGTCAGAGCCTGCCTGGGCGTTTTCGACAACGCTGGGCGGAGCGGAGCGCTGTTCAATCGGCGCCCAGCCCGGGGCCCGCCGCTGGTGCTGGGATGGCACGGCCGCCGACCGGCTCCAGCCTGGTCGCCGGAAGCGCTGTTGCCTTCACCTCCCAGGCAGCGGGCGCTCAAGCAGCAGCACAAACGCCTCAAAGGCGGTGCGGAGGTGAGCTTCAGGACAAACCAGTCCCAACATCGCCGCGATGCCTGACTGGTTCGGCTTCCACCCAATCCAGCGGGCTGGGTCCAGGATCTCCGGGTTGGAACGACCGCTAGGGAACTGCTCTTTGCCCCGATCCCCCCTGGTTCCTGCCGTCAAGCGCCTGACCCCTGGCCGGACCGTGGCCCTGGCGGCCACCCTGTTCGCCGTGGTGGGGCTGCTGCTGCAGTGGTGGAAGCTCCAGGCCCTGACCGCCTCCTACGACCAGGGGATCTTTCTGCAGGTGCTCTGGAACGGGCTGCACGGTCACCCCTTCGAGAGCACCCTGTCCTCCCAGCTGTCCACCAACGTGGTGCACAGCGGCCAGCTGCCCCAGCTCGGCTATCACCGCCTCGGCCAGCACTTCACCCCGATCCTGTTGCTGTGGATTCCGCTGGTGGGGCTGCTGGGCAACCTGGCGCTGCCGCTGATTCAGGTGGGGTTGATCACCGCGGCGGGGCTGCTGCTGCATCAGCTGGCCCTGGACCGCCTGCAACCGGCCCTGGCCGCCACCCTGGCGCTGGCCTTCTTTGGCGCCAATGCGGTGGTCGGTCCCACCTGGGGCAACTTCACCGATCTCTGCCAGCTGCCGCTGCTGTTCTTCGCGCTGGTGTTCGGCCTGCGCCGCCGCTGGCCCTGGCTCGTGGGGCTGAGCGCGGCGCTGATTCCCTTAATTCGCGAGGACACCGGCGTGCTGCTGGTGGGGGTGGGCGTCTGGCTGTGGTGGCGGGAATCGGGGCGCTGGCCGCTGGCCCTGGGCCTGATCGTCTATGGCGCCGGCTGGGTGCTGCTGGTGACGACGCTGCTGATGCCGCTGTTCAGCGAGGACAGCTCCCGCCGCTTCATGATCGAAAACTTCGGCCAGTACGTGCCCGGCACCAGCAGGGCCAGCAGCCTGGAGGTGCTGCGTCAGGCCCTGCAACAGCCGGCGGTGCTGCTGCGGGAACTGGTGCATCCCCCCCTGGAGACCCTGCGCTATCTCGTCGCCCAGGGGCTGCCGCTGCTGTTCGTGCCGCTGATCTCCGCCGACGCCTGGTGCCTGATGGGCCTGCCGCTGCTGGGACTGTTGCTGGCCCAGGGCAGCAACAACCCGCTCTCGATCAACATCCGCTACGCCCTGCTGGTGGTGCCGGGGCTGTTCGTGGGGGCCATCTGCTGGTGGGAACAACACCCCCAGCTGTTCGCCTCCCGGCGCCTACGGCGGATCTGGCTCGGCTGCATCGGCCTGTCGCTGCTGTTCGCCCTGCTGGCCAACCCCAACCGCAGCCTGTCCTTCCTGATCCCGGACAGCATTGATCCGTGGGTCTACACCAGCCCGGTGGCGCAGTGGCGCCATGGCCAACGGGCCCGCCAGGCCCTAGCCCAGATCCCCGACCAGGCCCCGGTCAGTGCCGCGACCAACCTGATCCCGCTGCTGGCCCAGCGGCCGGTGCTGGTGCGCTTCCCGGAGGCCACGGCCTACCTGGACCGCGACGGCCAAGTGCGCCCGGTGGACTGGGTGGCGGTGGACCTGCAATGGCTGGAGCGCTACGGCAAAGCCTTCGGCCGCGACCGTCAGGCCCTGCGCCAAAGCTGGCGCTGGCTCAGCCAACCGCAGCTGAACTACGCACCTGTCGCCGTGGTCGATGGGGTGGTGGTGCTGCAGCGGCAGGGGTCGGCCCATCCGGAGGCGGCGCAACAGCTGCAGGCCCTGCTGGAGCGGATCCAACCAGCGGGATCCCAAAACGATGCCCCCGATCCCTGATGGGACCGGGGGCTCTCGCCGGGTCCGCTCTGGCGCGGAACCGTTCGATCAGGAGTTGATCAGCCGGGGCAAGCCCCAGACCAATCGGGGCCGATTCAGCCGGCGTTCTCCGCGATCAGCAGACCCTGGGGTTGATGACTGTGATCCATGGACACCTCCGGTGAATGAACGCCAGCCGGCGACGCATCCGGGACGACGTTCCGAGGAACGCGGCCCACGTCACTGCTGACAAAGCACACCGAAGTTAGCAACAACAAGTCCGCTTCCAAGGGTTGGGCGTGGCTGGGTCACCTCACCAGAACATTCGCCGCCATCAAAATTCCTGGCTCTGCCGACTGGCTGGGGCAGGGTGCCCCGGCACCGAGACCCGAGCCTGGCCAATTCACCCATGGGTCAATTTCTCCAAAGCCTCAACAAAAGCCCGCGGCAGTGGATCTTTGCGCCCAGGCGGGCCTGCATCCTCAGGAAGCCTGAGATCGTCAACACCCCTGGGCAGAGCGCCGAAATGAATGCAGGCAGAGTCAGAGCAATTCTGCCGCTGCAGAGGATTGAAAGCCTGCGACAACAACCCGGTTCAGGCTGCAGAACCCCAGCGATGGCTCATCTCATTCATGCCGCCAGGCCCTGCCAGCACTGCGGCCGAAGCTCCAAATCCCCGACCAGCGCTATCCACCTGAACCTGGCCACCACATGGCAACAGGAGGGAGAATTCGATCCGCCTGAACTGGATCGCGAGCGTTCCAATTCGACCGGGGAACATCATGAATCGGCCGCGAATCGGAGGGTCAGTCCCCCAGAGGGCAGTGAAGGACTCAGCGCTGAACCCGATGTCCGAGTCGTTCGCCAACACGGCTGAGCGGCCTTGCGCCATGCCTGGAAGCCGCCCTGATGATGGCAAGCCTTGTCAATCAAAGCGAAAACAAAAAAGCCCCCTATCACAGGGGGCTTTAAAAGATCTCGGCGAGAATGAATCAGAATCGATTCAGATCCAAAATCAGAGAGCGTTGCCGCGGGGCAGAACCTCTTCAGGGAAGACGAAGTTTTCGTGCGGCTGGTCCGCAGGGGCCATCCAGGCGCGCAGACCCTCATTCAGCAGGATGTTCTTGGTGTAGAACGTCTCGAACTCAGGATCTTCAGCGGCCCGGATTTCCTGGGACACGAAGTCATAGGCGCGCAGGTT
>CAIKWV010000376.1 GCA_903831165.1 uncultured cyanobacterium | reverse complement strand
CGGCGACCAAGGCGGTGTGCATGAGGTGCACGGCGAGCAAGCGGCCCGGGTCGTTGATGACGACCGTGTGCACCCTGTACCAGGGCAATCCCATGGGGGGTCAGATCTGGGTTGGGTTGGCGATCGGCCAGGCCGATCCGTCTGGCGATGGTAGAGGGTGCGGATGGCCGCACGGGGCGCCAGGTAACGGACCGCAACCGCAGGCTTGCAGCCGCCGTTCCAAAATGGAACCTCTCAGCCGTTTGTGCCATGCCGGTGATCCGCTTCGTCCGCGAGGGCAGGGATGTGGAGTGCTACCCCGGCGAGAATCTGCGGGAGGTGGCCCTGCGCGAGGGCATCGAGCTCTACGGCCTCAAGGGAAAACTGGGCAATTGCGGCGGCTGCGGTCAGTGCATCACTTGTTTCGTTGATGTCGAAGGGGCCGCTGATGCTGCCCTCACCCCACCAACGCCCGTGGAGGTTCAGAAGCTGCGCCGTCGTCCAGAAAGCTGGCGATTGGCCTGTCAGGCCCTGGTGCAGCAGTCCCTGACGGTGGTGACCAGGCCCCAGGTGGGCCTGGCGGACCGTGACGCGATGTTGGCGGAGGCTCTCTCCAGGCCCCTGCCCGCCGGACCCACTGCCTGGCCCACCCCGGTGGAGCCGGAGCCTGACGAGACGGAAGAAGCTGTCGAAGCCCCTGGCGACTCCGCCGCCAGTGCCCCAACCACAACGAGCGGTGAAGCGAACGCCTGAGCCCTTCAGGGGCGGTGATACGTTCTCAGCATCTTTCCGACAGCCATGGAAACCAACGACCTCGGCTTCGTAGCCAGCCTCCTGTTCGTCCTGGTTCCGGCGGTCTTCCTGATCATCCTCTACATCCAGACCAGCAGCCGTCAGGGGGGCTGAAGCCCGTCCTGGGACAGGGTCCTGCCGGGCTGGCCGACGCGGCGCAGCCATGGACTGACCCCTGGCTCCACCAGTCGGCTTGACTGCCGGTTGGTGGAGCTTTGGCTTGGACAGTGGCGGGCCAACCCTCGCTGCCTTTTTGTTTGCAGCGGCCCTGGGGCTGGGCTGCAGCGCAGTCGTTGGAGAGCTGGTTCAGGTGCTTTCGTTGGTCTGGTTCGAGCTGCTGGCGACAGCACAACTCGGGACCGTCAGCCGTTTGTTGAACCAAGCCCCAGGCCTGCCGCCAGAGGCGAATGAAATCGCCAACAACCGTGCGACCACGGCATCGACCTGATGGAGCAGCAGCAGGTTGACCGCTGCGGACAGGTTGTGCAGCGCACTCCTGGTCCGCCATGGGTGCTGAGCTTCGGCCCAGTTCGTCGGCCCCGAGGATGGCAGGAGCGGCTTCTCCGCGACCTGCAGCCCCAGACGAGCTCATTGCTGCTGGCCAGGCAGGCCATCGCTGCAGAGGCCGCATTCGAAGCCCCAAAGCCAGTGAATCGGGCTTGGGGATTGGTACCGATCGACAGTGCTGCCATCGATCTTGAGTGCCAGGGGGCCTGGCGACGATGCCTGAGAATCATGAGAGAGGCTAATCCGGGCCATCGGGTGGCGAGATCTTCGCAATCAGCGAATCACTCTCGGGCGGGACGCGGCCATGTTCCGATCCTGAACATCTTGTTCTGCTTGGACTCCATCGATGCCGAGGCCCGCAAACAACAAACACACCCTGACGTCCAGGATCGGCACGGATCCAGTTGATGTTGCTGCTGTGACTGGGCCGGCGGTGGGGCAAGACCGGTGATCTGAGCGGCGTCAGTGTCTTTATCCCCCAGCGTTCAGCTGTCAGGGCTTGCGGCGGTGGCGGGTTTGCAGCTCCTGGTTCAGTGACTGTTGAAAAAAAAATCTTCCGAGGACCCGATCAACGTTCTGTCAGCCGCGTCAACACCGGATGGATACCGAGTTGCCCGTTGCCGAAGCGGTGGTCAAACGCGGCTGTGAGACGTTTTTCAGCCGTCTCTTGATCGGCTGCTACGTCTTCTAACGCCGGCCTTCCGGTTCCCGCACCAGCAACACCGGCGCCGGGGCATGCACGCGGATGTAGTCGCTGACGGAGCTGCCCAGCAGGCGATCCAGATCCACCAGGGCCTTGGCCACCAGGGGACGCCGGTCCTGGGAGGCGATCACCAGCAGATCAGCCTTGATCTCTTCGGCCACCTGGCAGACCGTGCGGCTGACATCACCGGTGCGATGGATCGGTTTCATCTCCACTCCCAGCGCTCGCGCTTGCTGCACCGCCTTGCCCAGCACCTCGTCGGCGGGGCTCTTGCCGCCGCGGGAGGGGGTGATGTCCTGACGGGTGACGTGCACGCCCGTGAGACTGCCGCCGGGGATGCCGCTGACCAGTTCGCAGGCCAGCCGAATGGCGTCATCGCCGACGCCCGTGCCGTCGACCGTGACCATCACCCGATTGATCGCTCGTACATAGAGGTCATCGCGCACCAGCAGCATCGGTCGGGTTGAGAGCTGGAACACGTACTGACTGGCGCTGTTGGCCAGGATCGACTGCAGCCTGCCCAGGCCCCTGGATCCCATCACGATCAGGTCGGCGTCGATTTCGTCCGCCACCTTGAGCACGGTCTGCTTGGTGTCCCCCTGGCGCACGATGGTCGTGACCTCCGTGGCCGTCAGGCCGAGGCGCTGGATGGCCTCGTTCACCAGGATCTCGCTGCGGTCGCGGTGCTCCTGGAGGTCGGTGCCCCCCTGCTCCGGGATCACATGCAGCAGGTTGATGCGGGCCTGCCGGCAGGGGGGGATCTCCCGCAACATGCGGACCATCTCTTCCACCTGGACCTTGCCCGAATTGGCGATGAGGAGGTTGCGAAACACGGGATGCTTGGAAGCTGGGCGTCAGCCTATGGCCGATCGACGGTCAGGATCTCCAAGGGCAGCAATACCGTGATGGTGACGTCTCCAACTCCAGCTTTGCTGGTCTCCGCTGGCCCGGACTGGTGTCTGGAGCGGCGGGTGTTTCCCCAGCACACGGACCATGCGGGCGTCATGTGGCACGGGGCCTACGTGGGCTGGTTGGAGGAGGCCAGGATCGAGGCACTGGCCGCTGTGGGGCTGCCCTACAGCGATCTGTCGGCCCGTGGTCTGGAGTTGCCGATCGTGTCGCTGGCGATCGATTACCGCCAGGCCCTCCTCCACGGCGATGCTGTGGAATTGCGCAGCCAGGTTCTGCCACGCCAGGGGGTCAGGTTGCCTTGGCTGACGTCCCTGTACGGACCCGGGGGTGTGCTGGCGGCGACGGCCCGGGTGGAGCTGGTGCTGCTTGATTGTGCCGGAGGTCCCGCTCGCCGTCGGCTGATGCGCCATTGGCCCGCCGACCTGGAGCGTGCCTTGGCGGCCCTGAGGCGGGGGCCCGGCTTGTAGTACATTTGCACCAGTCGTCGGGCTGCGATGGGGGATCTGGTGCGGGGGCTTTTCCCATTGGAGGCATCGCCCGAGGACCTGCCGGCGGCCTGTCCGGCGCCCTGGCAGGTCCGCCAGCGGTTGTGGTGGTTGCTCTGGAGCCGCTGTCCCGGTATCGGAATCAGGCGCCTGCGGCGTTTGCTGCTGCTGCCTGGGGGGCTCGAAGCCGCCTGGGCGCTCCCCGTTGGGGTGCTGGCCCAGCGCCTGGACTGGCCCCGCGGTCTGGGCCAGGCGGTGGAGCAATTCCGCGGCCGATGGGGGTGTGACCCCCTGCCCCGGCTGGCCAGAGAGGAGCAAGCGGGGCGGTGTGTGCTGATGCCGGGGGATCGGCGCTGGCCTGAGGCGCTGGAGGCCCTCGATCGACCGCCGCCGGTGCTGTATTGGCGTGGCAGGGGCACTCTCTGGGCGCCCCTGGCCCGGCGCCAGGCGGTGGCGGTGGTCGGCACCCGCCATCCCTCCAGTCATGGCCTGTTGATGGCCAACCGCGTCGGCGCGGCTCTGGCGGCCGCCGGTTGGCCGGTGGTGAGCGGATTGGCCGAGGGCATTGATGGCGCCGCCCATGAGGGCTGTCTGGCCGCTGGCGGTGCCCCGGTCGGCGTGATCGGCACGCCGCTGGATCGCACCTATCCCCGGCACCATCGACGCCTGCAGCAGCAGGTGGCCAAGGAGGGACTACTGCTGAGCGAGTGGCCTGCCGGGGCACCCGTGCGGCCCGGCCATTTCGCCAGCCGCAACCGTCTGCAGGTGGCCCTGGCCAGGGCGCTGGTGCTGGTGGAATGCCCCGAGGCCAGCGGTGCGCTCCATTCCGCCGACCTGGCCTGGGCCGAGGGATTGCCCATCTGGGTGGTGCCGGCTGATGCGAGCCGGCTTTCGGCCTTGGGCAGCAATCGGCTTCTGGCGCGGGGGGCCACTCCGCTGCTCCTGCCTGCCGATCTGATCGACCAGCTGGGACCGGGTCCCCTGGTGGGCCGTGCCTGGAGGGCGGCGGCCACGGTTCGAGGCGAAAGGATGTCCTGTGAAAGGCCATGGGCACCAACGCATCAAGTTGACTCCCATCCCGCTGACAATGTCGGCGATCAGGTTGAAGCCGATCGCTCTGCAGCCCCCTCCCCCGTGCGCAGTCACGATCGAGCAGGCGGAGGCGGATCGACCGATCTGACAACGGCCCCGCTCCAAACGGGGGAAGGGCGAAGCCCCAGAGCCCAATCACTCGTTGGCGGTACAGCTGCTGACGCTGACACCGAAGGCGGCTCAACCGCGGTTGGCACGCATCGGTTGGCGAAGCGGCTCATGGCCGGTCCGTCAGGCCCCAGAACGGCTGCCACGGCATCCCGGGCGGTCGCAGGGGGCATCGCGGCCCGGGCTGCTCCTGGGACATCGCGGCAGGAGCACTTGATGCAGCGCCGCTTGGGTTCGGCCGGCTGTCGGCTGCTGGCGGCGGTGGGGGTCGGCGCCAGCCTTGAGCAACTCAGCGAGGCCTTGGGACTGGGCGCCGAGCAGCTGGCCCCGGTCCTGCTCGATCTCGAGCTGGCCGGCGTCCTCCGGGCCGAGCCCGGTCTGCGCTGGCGCCCGGCCGCAACCGCATGGCAGCCGGGCTCGGCTCAGGCGCCCATGGGGCGTCGAGCCACGAACAGCCAGCGGGGTTCTGGGGAGGCTGCCGAACCATCCCTCGGCCGACCGGACCAGGAGCCTGGCGCACGTCGAGCGTTCTGGCCGAACAACCCTCAGATGCCACCGGACAACATCTAGGGAATCTCTGGAAAACCGCGATTCTTACGAGCTTGCTTCGTGAAAGCCCTTGCGGCGCCATGGCTCCCTTGGCCCTGGCCAGGGTTTTCCAGGGTCTCCCTAGTGCACGCTCAGACTGATTCTGACCGGACAGCGCCACCTAGGCATTCTTTTCATCCCAGCTGGATCGCAGGACAGCAGATCCGCTCGTGCCAGCAAGTGGAGACCAATTGACTGCCATCTCAACCTGATTCCGGATTGGATCTCCTCAGCTGTGCAAGCGCCCACATTTGTTGTTTGGGGATCCAGGCGCAACACGCTTTTGGTGTTGACCGGCCCTAAGTAGCGCCGGTCAACATAGGCGTGTGGCCGGCGATGCTGCGCTCAAGCGCTCACTGGATGAGGTGCAACGCTCTGCTGAAGATCTCGACTGTTTTCAAAACCAAGCCCAGAGCCAAGCCCAGTGCTCGCTTCGGCGTTCACCGATTCGCGGCTCAAGTGGGAAGTGGGGAGTTTGGTAACGGAGGAATCTCTGGATCACCCTGGCGTCGGACCTCGAGTGACGACGAGATTCCAGGCATGGACAGCACCGGAACAGAAAGGCAACAAAGTCTCTAGGGTTTCCATGGTCGGCGATGCTCAAGTCTGGCCGAAACAGGTTGTGCTGCTGTCTCTCCGTTTGATGGTTGTCAGTCCGTGCTCGATCCACGCTGAGGATCCAGTGGAAATGCGCTGCTCACTGCGTCGCGGCAGCTTGCCGAAAGTTGTCCTGGCAAGAGTTGCCTCGGTCCACAGGCAGGGCGTGATGTGTACTGAATCACAGGACTTGATGTCGGGAAGCTACTGAACTACGCCCCTTTAGTTCCTTGGCTAGGGATGACCTGATCGAGACAAACTCCTAGGGAGACCCTGGAAAACCCAGCCCACCTGCGCGAAAATAGGCCTGTGATCACAGGTATGGACTGGGTTGATGGGTGGCAAGCAGCTTGGCTTTGGTG